>CAYHCN010000018.1:0-13693 GCA_964354945.1 uncultured Eubacteriales bacterium | reverse complement strand
ACGAGCTCCGCTCGCTCGTAGGAGTGCTCCGCGGTGCCGAGGACGACCCCGCTGCCGCGCGCGCTCCCCGCGAACCGCAGCCGAGCCTGCTCGGCTTGCCGGACCTGGTCGGTTCTGTCGAAGCCGCGGGCATCCGCGTGGTTCTCGACGTATCCCCGGACCTCGGCGCGCTGCCGGCGTTCGTAGATCTCTCGGCATTCCGGATCGTTCAGGAGGCGCTGACGAACGTGGTTCGCCATGCGGAAGCTACCGAGGTGCTGGTGCGCATCGCGCGCGAGAACGGGTCGCTGTCGATCTCCGTGGAGGACAACGGCCGAGGCGTCGAAGGCGAGGCCGAGGGACGGGGTCACGGCATCGGCGGCATGAGGGAGCGGATCGCCGCGCTGGATGGCGAGTTCGAGGCCGGTCCGAAGCCGGGGGGCGGCTTCCGCGTCTTTGCCCGGCTGCCGGTGAACCGACGCGTCAGTGGGCGCGAGTGAGGGGCGAGTCCTTGTGAGCGAGCCACGCACGATCCACGTCCTGATCGCTGACGACCAGAAGCTGGTTCGGGGCGGCCTGCGGATGCTCGTGGACTCAGCGGACGACATGGAGGTCGTCGCCGAGGCGGCCGACGGTGCCGAGGCGGTCGCGCTCGCCCGCGATCTTGCCCCCGACGTCGTGCTCATGGACGTCCGGATGCCTTCGAAGGACGGCATCGAGGCAACCCGCGAGCTGCTCGAGGCCGACCAGGGCGGCGAGATTCGCGTGCTGGTGCTCACCACCTTCGACCTCGACGAGTACGTCTACGAAGCCTTGCGCGCCGGCGCGAGCGGCTTCCTGCTCAAGGACACCGACCCCGAATCGCTGCTCGAAGGCATCCGCATCGTCGCCTCCGGCGAAGCGCTGCTGGCCCCGTCGGTCACTCGTCGGCTCATCGAGCGGTTCGCCAAGAGTCCCGGTCCTTCTCCTGTGGCCGCGAAGCAACTCGATGAGCTCACCGGCCGAGAGCGAGAGGTCCTCGGGCTCGTCGCTCGTGGCCTCTCGAACGCCGAGATCGGCAAGCAGCTCTTCATCAGCCCTGCTACCGCGAAGACGCACGTTGGCCGTGTGATGATGAAGCTCGACGCTCACGACCGTGCGGAGCTCGTGGTCATCGCGTACGAGACCGGCCTCGTCGTACCCGGCGCCTAGACGTCCGTGGCGAGCCGTCGAGCCATCCCGATCGTCGCGATCATCGTGGTCGTCGCCGTGGTCGCGCTCGCGCTCGTGCCCACCGCCGCCAACGTCCGTCGGACCGCGAGCCTGGGTCAGCGATCCGCTCTCGCCGCGGCGGAGGGGAGCCTTACCGTCGCCGAGTCGACCGGCACGACAGACGCCATCTCGGCCGACTCGACAGCGCCTACCGGCAGTCTGGCGGTGCTATCGGAGCCGGCGTACCGCAAGGTCCTGATCTTGCCCGCTGCCCATCAGATCGCCGCGGCCAAGCGTTGGGCTGCTCAACGCGGGGGCAGCGTGTCGTTCGCGGTCATCGACAGCCGGGGACGCCTCTCGGGCTACCACGCCGACCGCCAGTACGTCAGCGCGAGCGTCGTCAAGGCGATGCTGCTCGTGGCGTACCTCCGGTCTCACCGCACGCTGGGCTCGGGCGCGAGAGGCACGCTATCGAGCATGATCCGCGTGTCGGACAACGACGCCGCCGATGCGATCTACCAAGCCGTGGGAGACTCCGGTTTGTACGCAGTGGCCCGCAAGGCAGGCATGAAGGACTTCTCGGCGAACGGCTGGTGGACGAACGCGCAGATCGCCCCCGCCGACCAGGCCAGGTTCTTCCTGAACATGGACGCGATGATCCCGTCGCAGCACGTCGCGTTCGCGCGGCAGCTGCTCTCGTCGATCACGTCCAACCAGGGCTGGGGGATCGCCGCGGCGGGGCGTGCGAACGGCTGGAAGGTCTACTTCAAAGGGGGCTGGCGCACGACATCCCGTGGCCAGCTCGTCCACCAGTCGGCACGGCTCGAGAGGTCCGGCGAGCGTATCGCCATCGTGGTGATGACCGACGGCGACCCGAGCATGAGCTACGGGATCGCCACGATTCGCGGCATCGCCACGCGTCTGCTGTCGGCGGCTCCTTAGCGGAGGGCGTACTCCCACGGGAGTACGCCAAGTCGCGCCAGCTAGCCGACGAAATCCTCCCTCACCCTCGGTAGGGTTCAAGTACACGGCCCCGGGCTGGTGCTGAACGCGCGACTGCCGGGTAGCGACGAGGAGAACAGATGGACGACGAAGTTGGCATCCCCGACGGCGCGGATGTCGGGACAGGCGAGGTCTCGCCCGCCTCGAGCGCGACCCGTCGACCACCCCGCCGGCGCCGGTCCAGGTCGGGCAAGCGATGGGCGGGCGTCGCTGCTATCGTGGTCGTGCTCGCGCTCTCGGCGTTCTTCGTCTACACGGCGCTCGGCAAGGAGAAGTCGACCACCACGTACGTCACGCAGCAGGTCTCAACTGGCACGCTGAGCGTGGTCGTTGACGGGACCGGCAGCACTGTCAGCAACAGCTCGACTGCCGTGGACCCGGGGGTCTCGGGAACGGTCACCGAACTCGACGTTCGGCTCGGCAGCCAAGTGAAGAAGGGCCAAGTTCTCTTCGTCATCGACAACTCATCCCTCGACGCCAGCGTCCAGCAGGCCAAGGCGCAGTACCAGCAGGCGCAGTCATCGGTGACCAAGGCCGCCCAGCAGATGAACCAAGCGAAGACGTCGATCACGACGAGCGTCCAGCAGGCCAAGTCGCAGTACCTCCAGGCACGGTCGCAGACCGCGAAGGCCGCGCAGCAGAAGATCGCGGCGAAATCGGAGCTGGACGCGCTGAAGGCCAGACAGGCGAGCAACCCCGCCTCGGTCACCGCGAACCAGATCGCGATTGCACAGCAGAACTACAACTCCGCGGTCTCGGGATACCAGGCGGCGCAGGTGAGCGAGGACACCGCGTACACCAACTACAAACAGGCGAAGTCCCTTGCTCAGGACAACTACAACGCAGCTGTAGAGTCGTACAACGCCGCGGTGAGCAGCAAGAACTCGGCATACATGAGCTACCAGCAGGCGGTCGAGGATGCCGACAAGCGCACAGTGACGGCGCCGGCGAACGGCTTCATCACCGAGCTCAACGTGCAGAACGGCGATCAGCTCGGCGGGACCTCCGGCACTGCCAAGAACACCGCGGCGAGCGGGTCGGGCACCAGCAGCTCGAGCTCGACGCCACTGGTCATCACCGACCTTTCGGATCTCATCGCTCAGGTGCAGATCTCGGAGAGCGACCGGCCGAAGGTGAAGGTGGGCCAGAAGGTGGAGGTGACGTTCGACGCCCTCGAGGACGTGACGATCACCGGAAAGGTCACCGAGATCGACGCGGTTGGCACGAGCAGTTCCGGCGTCGTGACCTACGGGGTCAACGTCGACTTCGACGTGCAAGACTCCCGACTCAAGCCGGCCATGACCGCGTCCGCGTCGATCGTGACAGCGGTCTACACGGACGTCGTCCTCGCACCCAACGCCGCTATCAAGACCGACTCGAGCGGCAACACGTACGTCCTGGTGCTTGCCGACGCCAACGGCACCCCGCAGAACGTGACGGTGACCACGGGCGCCGAAGGCGACTCGCAGACCGTCATCACGAGCGGCCTGAACGGCGGCGAGAAGGTCGTCACACAGACCGTCGCGGCAGGGAGCAGCTCGAGCTCGACGTCAGGCAACTCCGGCTCCGGTGGCGCGTTCATGATGGGCGGCGGCGGACCGCCGATGGGCAGGTAGCCGTGATCGAGATCGAGAACCTGACGAAGGTCTACGACGGCGCCGTAGGTGCGGCCACGGTCGCGCTCGATGGCGTGTCGCTCAGCATCGAGGACGGCGAGTTCATCGCGATCATGGGGCCCTCGGGTTCGGGGAAGTCGACGCTCATGAACATCCTCGGCTGCCTCGACACGCCGACGAGCGGGAGCTACTTCCTCGACGGCGAGGACGTTTCGCAGCTCGACGACGACACCCTCGCCGACATCAGGAACCTCCGCCTCGGGTTCGTGTTCCAGTCGTTCAACCTGCTGCCGCGCGCCACGGTGCTCCGCAACGTGATGATGCCGATGTCGTACTCGACGATTCGCAAGGCGGAGCGCTACGAGCGTGCCGCTGCCGCCCTCGAGGCAGCCGGGCTTGCCGAGGAGCACTGGGACCACAAGTCAAACGAGCTCTCGGGCGGTCAGATGCAACGCGTGGCGATCGCCCGGGCGCTGGTGACCGACCCGAGCCTGATCCTCGCCGACGAGCCCACGGGCAATCTCGACACCAAGACCGGCGAGGTGATCTTGGAGACCTTCGAACGACTGAACGAGGAAGGGCGGACCGTCATCCTCATCACGCACGAGCCCTACATCGCGGAACACGCGACGCGCGTTGTCCACGTCCAGGACGGAAGGATCCTCTCCGACGAACGCAACGGTCGGAAGCGGCGCGTCATCCGCGATGCCGCACCCGCGGCTGTCGAGAGCGACGACAGAGCGTCGGCTGCACAATCGCACGACGACCCGTTCCGGAGTGATGCGTCGTGAGGCTCGACGACGTCGCCGAAGAGACGGTCTTCTCCATCACCTCGAACAAGGCCCGATCGGCACTGACCATCCTTGGCATCGTCGTCGGCATCGCCTCGGTCATCGTCATGGTCTCGATCGGCCAAGGCACCAAGACCTCGATCACGAGCTCCATCGAGTCCGCGGGCTCGAACCTCATCATGGTCATGCCGGGGTTCGGAGGCGGCGGCGGATTCGTCCGCGGAGCCCGAGGTGCCGCTACGTCGCTCACCGAGGATGACGCCGACGCGATCGCGAAGCTGCCCGGGGTCAG
Source organism: uncultured Eubacteriales bacterium (assembly GCA_964354945.1). Taxonomy (GTDB): domain Bacteria; phylum Actinomycetota; class Coriobacteriia; order Anaerosomatales; family CAVXGS01; genus CAVXGS01. The sequence continues at coordinate 8,822 of CAYHCN010000018.1, read as the reverse complement.
GGAAGTGTCGAAAGAGGCCTCCAGCCGCCAGCAGGTGATCGGAGCCGGATCGAACAACACGAACACGCAGATCCAGGGTGCAACGCCCGCCTACGGCACCGTCAGGAACGTGACCGTCGCCGAAGGTGAGTTCATCAGCGAGGCGGACGTCGACTCGGCGGCGAGGGTCGCAGTGCTCGGCCCGACCGCCCGAGACGACCTCTTCGGCGAGAACGCGAGCAACGTCATCGGCCAGACGATCCGCGTCAACGGAGTCCGCTTCAAGATCATCGGGATCACCGCAAGCAAGGGCGGTAGCGGCTTCAGCAACCAGGACGACATCATCTACGCACCCCTCACGACGGTGCAGCAGCGGCTGAACGGGTCGAAGAGCCTGTCGACGATCGGCGTCTCGGCACAGACGGCGGACGACGTGACGACGGTGAAGGACAGCATCACCGCTCTGCTGCTCGACCAACACAACATCACCGATTCGAGCAGCGCCGACTTCAACGTGATGAGCCAAAGCGACATCGCGTCGACGGCTTCAACGGTGACGAGCACGCTGACGATCCTGCTGGGATCGATCGCCGGCATCTCGCTCATCGTCGGCGGCATCGGGATCATGAACATGATGCTCACTGCCGTCACCGAGCGGACGCGGGAGATCGGGCTTCGAAAGGCAGTGGGGGCGAGGCGCTCGGACATCACGGCCCAGTTCCTCGCCGAGTCGGTCGCACTGACGTTCCTCGGAGGCGTGATAGGTGTTGCGGTCGGCGTTGGTGTCGCCTGGATCATCGAGAGCTTCTTCAGCTACACCACAACGGTGACGCTGTGGTCGGTGCTCCTCGCCGCCGGTGTCTCCATCGTTATCGGCATTGTCTTTGGCTATTACCCCGCGTTTCGTGCCTCAGCGATGAACCCTGTCGAGGCGCTTCGATACCAGTAGGAACGACTCGGGCGCGACGGTCGCCCGGAAGGGACGGAACCACATGATGAAGACCGTGATCACCGGGGTGCTTTGCGCGGTGCTCGCCGGTGCGCTCGGGTTCTGGGGAGGCGTCACGTACCAGAAGAACCAGACGCCGACGCTGGCGAGCGCCCGCGGCAATGGCAACTCCGGGCCGCCGGCCGGCTTCGACCCAAGCCAGATGCCGGGTGGCGGACAGATGCCCGGCGCCGGAGGCCAGTCGGGGCAGAACAACGCGCGTCAGTTCGCCGGCGGCCTGGCCACCGGCACGGTGCTCGCGGCCGACTCGACGAGCATCACGCTGAAGATCGCGTCAGGCGGGTCGAAGACGGTCTACCTGAACTCGGACACGCGCGTGAGCAAGCAGGAGACCCTCCAGCCCTCGGACATCAAGGTCGGCGACAACGTCGCAGCGATGGGCCAGTCCACGAACGGGGGCATCACCGCCCGCTCGGTGCAGATCGTGCCCGAGGGCAGTGACTTCCGCCCCGGGTTCTAGCCGCAGCGACAGCACGCATCCTCTCTCGGGTGGTTCACCCCACGGCCTCCCGACCCGCCCGCGCCCGGGACTTCCACCGGGCGCGGGTCTTTGCCCGTTGCGGGGCGGGCGGACGCAGTGACGCCTCCGAGGACGGGAACCATCTCTCTGGGGAGGTCGAGAGATGCCGACGCTGACGACGTTGACGCTGGATGTGCTCACAGTCTGGGTCGTCGTGAACCTGGTGAACGTTCTGCAGGCCATCGGGTTCGCGTCGCGCAAGCGGTACGGGATGACCGTGAATCACGGCCTGGGATATGCGATCGCGCTGCTCGCGATACCGGCAACCGTCGCGCTCGCCGGATTCGTGCGTGCCGGCGCAGGGTGGCTGCTCATCGCCGGTCCGGTCGCGTTCGACGCGTTCGTGGTTCTCATGCTGTGGGTCGACTACCTCAGGCCAGTGGAGTTCCGCTCGCCTCGGCGGCCTGCCATTCTCGTGCCCTACCTCGTGCTGTTCTTCGGCAGCATCGTGCTGATGGGCGTTCCGATGTTCGCGATCGACCGAGGCTTGTGGCTCGTGACCGTGGCGACCTCGGTGCTGCTGCTCGCCTCGATGGGACTTGCCACGCGACAAGGCGTGGCGTAGCGCCGCGTCACAGTGGCATCAGAAGCGGCCTACCTGAGGGGCCGGTCCTTCCACGTCGCGCCACCTCGAATCCGTAGCCAGATCGAGAACAGCCCCAGCGCCGAGGAGACCGCGAGGATCGCCCATCCCAGGGGGATCACGCTCCACCGTAGGCGGCAGAAGACCGCCGTGCCCGCCCACAGAGCGAGCATGAGTGCGACCGACAGGAGTGCTGCGGCGTGGGGCTTAGCACCCTCGGCGATTCGGGTGAGGGCGGCGATCGGCATGACGAGCAGTGTACCCGTGCGGGGATGCGGGCGGCGGGTACGGGTGGGCCGCGCGGGGATGCTACTCTCTGAAGCGAGCCGCTGCTTCGTGGGCTGCCTGTTCCCGGCTGAGGTGCAAGTAAGACGGCGCGTGTGGGGGATCTCGCGATGAGGCGATGGACGAAGCGGATGATGCTCGCCGTGGTCTTCGTACTCGCGTTGGCGAGTCCGGCTCGTGCGTTTGCCTCGATCTCGTGGGTCACCCCGTCGCTGGTGACCGAGGATCACGTTTCTGAGGGCAGTCTGATGTGCCTCGGCCCTGACCTCCTGGTGGACGTGTACCGGCTGGACCCAGGCGTCCGCGGCGGCCATGTGGGCGACGGCGGGCGTATCGGAGTGCGGGTTTCCGTTGACGGCGCCGCGACGTGGCAGTTGCGATCTCCAATCGATCCGAGTCCGTTCGACGACCGCAACATCACGGGATGCGTTTCGGACGGTGAGGTTCACCTCCTGTACCGCGAGTACGACGTCGCAAAGCGCACGGGAATCGGCATCTTCGGTCTTTCAACGCGGGGAGGCCTCGACACGTGGGGCAGTCCGTTGCTCCTGAAACCGCTCGTGTCCCCGGGCCTCACTGCGCTGGCCCCCAGCGCCGTGACCTCAGTGCCGGGAACCGGGTGGCTCGGTCTCTTCTATGACGGTGCGGACTGGACCCAGCACAGCGTGGTCAGCACCGACGGTCTGGCGTGGGACTTCAGTGCCGCCGCAACGCTTCCAATCGACCCGGCGCTGCAGACTTCCGAGAGTGCGGTCGCGCACCTGGGCAGTGGGCGAGTGCTGGCAGTCTTCCGACAAGCCGATCGAGGCGGCCAGGGGTTCTACGCGTTGGCCAGTGCCGACGGCGGTCGAAGCTGGGGAGAGCCCGTCCCGGTCCCGAACGGCGGGCGCTGGCCGACCGCGCCCAGCCTCGTCGCATCGGAAGATGGCGATGCCGTCTTCTTGCTCGCGGGCACACGTCTGAACTGGGACGGCGACGAAGCCAACCGAGGGTGTTCGATCCGAATCATGCGGTCGACTGCCGAACGGCTCATCGCGAATCCAGCGGACTGGGACTTCTACGGCGCCGCTCCCCGACCCTGGCCCAGTGCCAGTTCACTATATGGGTATCCCACCACGGCGGAACTGGCCGACGGGCGTCATATCGTGGTGTTCACCGATCGCGGCAAGGACCCGGACGGAACGGAGAGGGCCAACCTGTTCCAGTTCGTGCTCGAGGATGCCGAAGGCAATCCGGACTCCCCGGGCATCTCGCTGAAGAGGCCGGCCAACGTCCTCGGCGGCGCGAGCTTTGCGGTCTCCGGACGGCTCGCCGATCCCGGCGGCGCCCCGGTCGGGGGTGTCGGTTGCATCCTGCAGTTCAAGAACTCGACAGGAAGCTGGGTCAGGGCGGGGGTTGGCACGTCCACCCCCGAGGGAACGTGGACCATGCGAGGCGTTAGCTACGCGACGAGCCAGTGGAGAGTAGTGACGGCCGCCACGCCGGGGGGCCATACGAGCGGCTTCGGCCCCTTCACCATAATTCCTGGGCTCCGCGTTTCGCTGCCGAAGTTCTCGGGTGCGCTCGAGGCAGGGTCCCCTAGTACTGTGACGGCATCGATGACGCCCACGGGTCCGCGCTCGGGACCTGTCACCTTGCGAGGGGAATACCGTGTAGGGACGGCTTGGAAGCAGATTGCCTCGTGGCGGATTTCATCGCGCTACGTTGGCGGCAGGGTCACCGCACTACGAGCGAGCATCACCCCTTCCAAGCGGGGCGCATGGCGGTTCCGCGTCGTTTCCCCAGCCGATGCGACGCACGCCGCGTCGGCGTCCGCGTATCGATATGCGACGGTGTACTAGTCTCGCAGGAGTCCGAGCGGGGGCCTGACGTCGCTGCCATCAGGATTCGCGAAAGGGGAGTCGGCATGAACCGCGATGAGCTGCTCGAGAAGCTTCGGTCAGCGAGGGTGATCTTCGACGAGAAGCTCGCCGCAGTACCGGCGGATCGCCTCGACGCGCAAATCCCCGGGCACGTCCACACGGTCGGCGAGATTGCCTGGCATGTCGCCGCGTACGACGACCTCATCGTGCAGCGGCTCCGTGCAGCGCACGAGGGGCGCACCACCGAGTTCGACCGCGACCGCGTCGGCTGGGAGCAGTTCAACGAGCGGGTGTGGGCCGAGGCTGCCGAGAAGCCGGGCGCCGAGGCGATCGTCCGCGCGCGCGTGGTGTTCGAAGAGCTCGTTCACGAGGTCGAGCAGCTCACCGATGCAGAGCTCAACGGGCCAGTCGGTGTCGTCGAGCACCTCGATCCCGCGTGGCTCGAGGGCCGCGCACTGTGGGAACTCATCGGCATCGACGGCTTCGATCACTACGCGATGCACTTCGAACAGCTCGATGAGGCAGCCCGCAGGGCGTAGCTTGCGAGCATCGCTCGCTAGCCCGAGCCGCGCCTCGTCGCACGCGCGAAACCCCACCGCTTGTTCGCGGCGATGCCGCCGATCGCAGCGGCCGATACCACGGCCACAGGTCCCAGCGCGCTCGCCGGAAGCGGCACGAGTGCGAAGAAGTCGCGTGCGAACGGAACCGCGAATACGAGCGCCATTCCTGCTGCCATTGCGGCGACGATCCCGAGGCGCCATCCACCGAGGGGCCACTCCAGCACGCATACTCCGCCAAGGCTCACCACCACGAGAACGAGGGTATTGAGCGTTCGCGCCTCCTCAGTGGACGCGCCCTGCCCCAGGGCAGTAGCAAAGGTGGCCAGTATCACTGCGGCGGTGATTGCTCCAGCCGGGACGGCGAAGCGGAGGACTCGGCGAAGGAAGTTCGGCCGGTACCGCGTGGCGTTGGGAGCGAGGGCCAGGAAGAACGCCGGAATCCCGATGGCCAGGCTGCCCGCCAGGGTGATCTGTCGCGGCAGGAACGGGTAAGGCAGGCCGAGCGGCACCACCGCGACGGCGAGGACGACCGCCCAAGCTGTCTTCGTCAAGAAGAGGTTCGCGACGCGCTCTGCGTTCGCGACGACCCGGCGACCCTCGGCGACGATGAGCGGGAACGTAGCGAACCGGTTGTCGAGAAGCACGATGTCGGCGACGGCCTTCGTCGCGGCGACGCCGGATCCCATTGCGATCCCCAGGTCGGCCTGCTTGAGCCCGAGGACGTCGTTCACGCCGTCACCCGTCATCGAGACGACGTGTCCACGCCTCTGCAGTGCCGAGACCATCGCGGACTTCTGCTCGGGCGTCACCCTGCCGAAGACCGCGTGGCCCTCCACCTCCGCGGCGAGGTCGGTCCCTTCTGCGAGCGTCCGCGCATCGACCGCTCGGTCCGCGTAGTCCACCCCGGCGTCTTTGGCGACGGCGGCGATCGTGGCCATGTTGTCGCCCGAGATGATCTTGATGGCCACGCCTTGGGCCTGGAGGTACGCGACCGTTTCGGCGGCATCGGACCTCAGCTGCTCGGCGAGGACCACGAGGCCTGTGGGGGCGAGATCGGCGGGAAGCCTCTCGCGGTCGAGCGGCCCCCCGGTCCGCGCCAGCACGAGGACGCGCTTTCGCTGTGCCGAGAGCTCCACCACCCGCTCGCAGTCCCGCTGCTGCTCGCGCAGGCAGTGCAGCACGATGTCCGGTGCCCCCAGCATCCACACTCCCTCACGCCCGAAGTCGGCCCCGCTCCACTTCCGGGCCGAGGAGAAAGCCGCCGTCGAGCGCGCGACCCACGGCGTGGCGGGCGGGGGCACCGCCGACGCGATCGCGCGGACGGTGGCATTCGCCGAGGTGTCGGTCGCGGCGAGCGCGCCCAGCGCTTCGAGCGCTTGCGCCTCGGAGACCGCGCTCTCGCCGAGTAGCTCGAAATCGGCGAATGCGGGCTCGGGCTCGGTCAGGGTGCCCGTCTTGTCCGAGCACAGCACGTCGGTCCGGGCGAGGCCTTCGACCGCCGGCAGCTGGTTGACGAGCACGTGCTGGCGGGCCAGTGCGACGGCCGAGGCGGCAAAGGCGATGCTGCTCAGGAGGACGAGGCCCTCGGGAACCATGGCCACGAGCGGGGCGACGATCGCTTCGGCCTGCGACGAGGGCGCGGTATGCAGCTGCAGAGCGTTCCACGTCGTCATCAGGCCGACCGGCACGATGAGCACTGCGATCACCTTCAGGACCGCGTTGATGCCGGCCATGATCTCGGAGCTCTTCCGCACGTAGCGGCGCCCTTGGGCTTCGACTCGGCGGGCGTACGAATCGGCACCGACCGCGGTCGTGGTGAATCGGCCTCGCCCCGCCACGACGAAGCTCCCCGAGAGCACGCTATCGCCGGCGTGCTTGAGGACGGGCACGGACTCGCCTGTCAGCGCAGACTCGTCGACCTCGAGTCCCTCGGACTCGACGACGGCGCCGTCGACCACGACCTGCTCCCCAGGGGTCAGAAGGACGAGGTCGTCGAGTACGACGTCTGCCGCGTCGACCTGGCTCGCGACGCCATCTCGAACGACGCCGACCTTCGGCTGCGAGATGAGCGAGAGCCTGTCGAGAGTGGCCTTCGCCCGAAGCTCCTGGGTGATCCCGATCGCCGCGTTGATGACCAGCACGAAGCCGAACAGGGCGTCGCGCCACGAGCCGAATGCCAGCATGACGCCACATAGGATTCCGAGAACCAGGTTGAACCAGGTGAAGATGTTGGACCGGATTATGTCGGAGACGGGCCGGCTCGTGGTCGTGACGATGGCGTTCACGTGCCCCATGGCGACTCGCTCGGCGACCTGTTCGGCGGTCAGCCCCGAGGCGTTCGGTGCGCGGTCGTCCACAAGTCCCCCTTCCCGGCCACTCTCCTGAAGTATCCCCGCGACCTCGGCAGAGGGCACCATCGGGGAGGCCATCCGGGCCAGTTGGCAGTCGTGATACGGTGCGGTCATGTGCGACAACGCCCGAGAGTGCGAAGCGGCCAAGCGGCAGGGCTTCGAAGGCAACGGGGCCGACGCCTTCGAAGGGCTCGGCTCGAGCGACGCCCCTGCGGGCGTCGTGATCCGCGCCGCCCGCCCCGCGGATAGTCGCGCCATCGCGTCGGTCCACCAGGCTGCTTTCGAGACGGACGCGGAAGCCAGGCTGGTCGAGGCCCTGCTCGCGGAAGGCGACGGAGTCATCTCGCTCGTTGCCGTCGAGAACGCCATGGTCGTCGGCCACGTGTTGCTGAGCAGGGTGACGATCGGCGAGGACGACAGCGCGGCCGAGGCGCTAAGCCTGGCGCCCGTCGCCGTGCGCCCGGACTCGCAGCGCAGGGGCATCGGCAGCGCGCTCGTGCAAGCCTCGTTGGACGCCGCGCGCGAGCAGGGGTGGGAAGGCATCGTCGTCCTCGGCCATCCCGGGTTCTACCCTCGCTTCGGGTTCGAGCCCGCGACGCCGCGTGGCATCCTGCCGCCGTGGCCCGACGTACCCGAGGAGGCGTGGATGGTCGCCGAGCTCTCGCCCGGCGCACTCGGGGGCGTCGCAGGAGTCGTTGCGTTCCCGCGCGCGTTCGAGGAAGTCGTCTAGCCGCACCTCGCGCTTGCCGAGCCTCCTCGAGCCTCGGTAGCCGGTCGTCCTCTCGCCGCTCTTCGGGGATACACCTCTCGAGACCCACCCCATCGGTCACGGGAGGCGCGCATGGACGGCAAGGTCGAACTCGGCCCCCAGGGCTTCATCTATCCGATGCCGATGGTCCTCATCGGCGTGGATCTCGATTCAGGCCCCAGCTTCATGCCTGTCGCGTGGATCAACCGCGTGCAGTTCAACCCGCCGAGGATCGCTACCGGGATGAACAAGACCCACGCGACCAACGAGGGCGTCCGCGCGAACTGGGAGTTCAGCGTCTGCGTGCCCACGCGCGGGCTCGTCACTGTCACCGACTGGTGCGGACTGAAGTCCGCGAGCCGCGGGGTGGACAAGGGCGCTGCGTTCACGATCTGGCGGGGCAACCTTGAGCACGCCCCGATGATCGCCGAATGCCCGTTGTGCCTCGAGTGCCGCCTCCACCAGACGGTCGATCTGGGCAGCCACGAGCTGTTCGTCGCCGACGTCGTCGCCACGTGGTGCGACTCCAAGGCGCTGACCGACGGAAACCCCGACATCGAGAAGCTCCAGCCCTTCACGCTGACCATGCCCGACAACCGCTACTGGGCGGTGGGCGAGTACCTCGGCAAGGCGTGGTCGATCGGGCGGGACTTCGAGCATCCCGAGGCGCGCTAGCCGACCTTGCCGCCGTTCAGCGCGATCAGCACGAACAGCAGCCCGATTCCCGACAGGATCACCCCGAAGAACGTGCTGGCGTGCTGCCCGAGCCACAGGTCGAGCTGGTCGAAGGTCGCCTTCGCGCGCTCCCGTCGGCGCGCGTAGATGACGATCGGCGTGACGAGCATGATCTCGAGCCCGGCGATGAACACGAGAAGCATCGTGAACTGCTCGACGTCGTTGAGGCCGGAGGTCGCTATCACCGCGC
>CAYHCN010000017.1:0-14277 GCA_964354945.1 uncultured Eubacteriales bacterium | reverse complement strand
CACCGTGTCGCGTAGCCGCGCCGAAAGCCGACTCGCCCGCGCTCGCGTCGTCTGGCCTTCGAACACCGTGAGTAGCTGGTTGAACTCTTCGGGCTGGTCGAGTTCCTTCAACGACTCCATCGACACGTAGCCGGTGATCTCGCCGACGAACATCGCCGGGAACGAGTTGATGTCGTGGGCGATCGCCGAGATGCGCAGCGTCCGACGAGTCCCTTCGGCGGTCTCGACGGTGATCTCATCACCGACCTGGTACAGCCCGATCTGCTCGGCGGAGCGTTCGATGACGATCTCGCCGGGACCCGGTTGCCACTGGGTTCCCTCCTCCTGAGTGAACTTCTGTACGCGCATCGCGCTGAAGTCAGGCAGTGCAGCGACGGAAAGCGTGTCCCAGCCCGCCGAGGAGGACGTGGGCCGCGAGTCCTGGGTGTAGCGCAACGTGAAGACGCGCCGCCCGTCCCCGTACTGGATGTATGGCTGGCGCCTGACCTCGTCGAGGAGCTCCTGGCCGTAGTCGCTCGTGCGGAAGGTCGCCTCGGCGGGCACGCTGCCCGCGTACGACTCGGCGAACGACTCCAGCAGCACAGCGCGCCCGCCGAGGACGACCGCAACGGCGAACACGCCCACCGCGATCGAGGCGACCACCAGCAACGTGCGCATCTTGTGGCTCCACAGGTCGCGGACGACCTTGAACCATCTGGGGCTCAGGAGTGCTCGGCGCGCCTGTCGCTCGGGGGCCACTGGCCCGCCCTAGGCCTGAGCGCGAGGACGGAGGATCTTCTCTTCGACGATCTCTCCGTCGTGCACATGCAGCGCCTTGCGGACCCGCGAGGCGATGTCGTTGTCGTGGGTGACCATGATGATGGTCTTGCCGCGCTCCACCAGCGCCTCGAACACGGAGAACACCTGGTCGGCCGTCTTGGAGTCGAGGTTCCCCGTGGGCTCGTCGGCCGCGATGATCGGCGGGTCGTTGGCAAGCGCGCGTGCGATGGCTACCCGCTGTTGCTGTCCCCCGGAAAGCGCCGCCGGCAACTTGTAGGCCTGCTCGGCCATATCAACCTGGTCGAGGAGCTTGAGCGCGACCTCGGGACGCTCCTCGTGATCGTAGACGGCGCAGAAGTCCATCGGGAGCATGACGTTCTCGATGACCGTGAGCGTCGGCAGCAGCTGGAAGAACTGGAACACGACGCCAATGGTCCTGCCCCGCCATTTGGCGAGTTCGTTCTCGGACAGCGCGTGAACCGGCGTTCCGGCGACCTCGACGATGCCTGAGGTCGGGCGGTCGATGCCGGTGATCATGTTGATGAGGGTCGTCTTGCCGCTGCCTGACTTGCCGATAAGCCCGACGAACTCTCCGGTGTCGACGTGGAGGTCGACGTCTCGCAAGGCGGTGAATGGCACCTCGCCTGTGTCGTATACCTTGACCACGTTCTCGAGGCGGATCAGAGAGCGGGCATCGCCCGCGGCGTTCGCGTCGTCAGCCAACTGCAGCTCCAGGTTGAGGGTGAACGGCCTCGTCACCGCGAGGGTTGTGCCAATGGCCCGATAGGCATATGGAGCCTCTATGTAGTGTGCGACCCCTTGCCACCGGTCATCGCCCGAACGATGACCAGCAGGCCGATCACGATGAGAGCAGCAGCCCCGATATAGGGTGTGTACGGTTCGGCATTCGCGCCCATGCTGTCCAGCACGCCGACGGTGAGCAGGATCCCGCCTGGAATGAGCGGCCACCATCTGCCCGATCTGGGAACGGCACGGGTGAAGACCTCATCGACCGCCCAGATGGCGATGAAACCGAGACCGAGCCCAACGACCACGGGCCAGCCTGGCTCGTCGACGAGCACATCTTGGGCGACGATCCCAATCCCAAGGCCGGTGAGGATGCACCCTGGCACGACGAAACCGTACTGCCGAGTCACTCCGGCCGCGATGAGGAACGCGACGCCGAGCAGGGCAACGATGAACGACCCGCCAATCGTCGTGAATTGCGCAATCGCCACCGCGATGCCGACCAGCACCAAGATGAGCCCCAGAATCAGGGGTCCGCGCGACGTGTCGGGCGCCTTCTTGACTTCGTCCATGATGGGTCAACTCCTCAGAACGAAAACGACAACTCCCCAGGGACGACACGTAAGGATCTCCCACTCAAGATGATACCGAGCTGGCCCGAAACCTAGCGGGTGCAGCCGAGGAATGTCGGTGTGGCCGGGCTCCGCGCCATACCCGCCATTCGGGTCCGTCGACACGCGGCCTGCACCGCGCCGCCCACGAGGACTACGGTTTGCCCCTGTTTCGGGAGCCGGCGCCTCCCGCGCCGCTCTTCCCTCGTCGCCCGGGCTGCGTGTAGCGCTCGTGCGAGGGGGCGTTCGACTTCGGCGATCTCTCCCGCTCCCGCCACGCCTTCTCATCCTGGAGCTGGGCAAGTTCGGCAAGCTCGACGCGCAGGTCGCGGTAGCTCGCCAGCCGCTTCGCCGAGAGGTCCCCCGCCTCGACTGCGGCCCGAACAGCACATCCCGGTTCGCTGTCGTGAACGCAATCGCCGAAGCGGCACTCCTCGGCGAGCGCCTCGACATCGGCGAACGCCTCGGCGAACCCCTCGCGTGCGTTGTGGAGCGCGAGACCACGCATGCCGGGCGTGTCGATGACGACCCCGCCCCCGGGCACGATGACCATCTCGCGGGCGACGGTGACGTGACGCCCCTTGCCGTCGCGCTCTCGAACCTCCCCGGTCGGCAGGATCTCCGCGCCCACCAGCCGGTTGACGAGCGTTGACTTGCCCACCCCGGACGCGCCGAGAAGGGCCGAGGTCTTGCCCGCGGGCATATGGGCACGGACGTCCTCGATGCCGAGTCCGGTGATGGCGCTCTCGACAAGCACGTCGACCAGTGGGGCGATCTCGGCGATCCGACGGGCGGCCTCGTCCGAGTCGCTCACGAGGTCGGCCTTCGTCAGCACGACGACAGGCAGCGCGCCGCTGCCGTACGCGAGCACGAGCTCCCGCTCCAGCCGCCGGATGTTGAGCGGCGTGGACAGCGAGTGCGCCACCAGTACGACGTCGACGTTCGCCAGCACGACCTGCTCCCCGGTCTCGGCACCGGGGTCTCGGCGCACGAACGCGCTCGTTCGCGGCAGCACGGCCTCGAACACTGGCATGTCGTGGCCCTCGGGCCTGGCGATTGCGACCCAGTCCCCCACCACCGCGCGGTTCTCGGCCTGGGTGGCGCTCTTCACGAGGTGCGTGGCGGGCTCGACGCGCTCCAAACCGTCCCCGGTCGCCACGAGCGGCATGCCGCGATCGACGCGCACGACACGGCCCGGCTCCAGGCCCGCCTCGGCAAAGGGTATGAACCGCTCTGCCCACGCGTCGCCAAAACCGAGTCGTCCGAGGTCGGAGAAGGCCTCGGCCTCGGTCGCGGTATAGCCGATGTCGGCCGTCTCGGACACGGGCTCTAGGATACACTCGTCGTGGACGGATACGGCGTTCCACCAGCGCATGAGCGGCGCACGCGAGGACTCGGGCAAGAGCGAGGGGGAGCATCATGAAGAAGCGACTCGGACCCAGCGAGCGGCTGTTCCCCATGCCGTGTCCCCTCGTCGTCTCGGGCACCCTGGAGAAGGCGAACGTCTTCGCCGCAGCGTGGATCAATGTGGTGTCGTCTACCCCGCCCACTGTCGCTCTGGGCGTCCGCAGGACACGGCACACGCTCGAGTACATCAACCAGACCGGGGACTTCTCGGTGAACATCGCACCGACGCGGCTCACCACACAGGTCGACTACTGCGGTCTGGCGACCGGTCGCAACGAGGACAAGTGGGCCGGCTCGGGGCTGCACATGCAGGATGCCGACTCGATCAGCTCGCCGCTGGTAGCCGAGTGCCCCTACAACCTCGAGTGCGTGATCCGCGAGCGCATCGAGGTCGGCGACTACGTCGTAATCCTCGCCGAGATCGTCGAATCCCACGCCGACGAGTCGATCTTGGCCGAGGACGGCAAGACGGTCGACATCGAGGCGCTGGATCCGCTCGTCTACATCGCTGGGAGCCGCCAGTACCGAGGGCTTGGGCCGAAGGTTGCCGATGCGTTCAAGGTCGGCAAGTCGTTGATGGAGGAGGCCGCGAAGCCGGCAGCGCCCGAGGAGGCCGAGGCGGGTGTGCCTGCAGAGGAACCCGCAGTGGAAGCCGATGCTGCCTCGGTCGACACCGATGCCGCCGCCCAGGGTGACGTGGCACCAGCGGGATTCGCAGCCCAAGATGCGGACGCCGACGATTTCGGGGAGTTCGACGAGACACCGGCCGCGAACGAGTAGTCTTCGGTCGATAGCTCCTCGACGGCGTCCGCGTCGCAGCAGGCAACAATCCTGATAATTCTGGTCAGGATTTGACCTCTGTCAAGAACGCCCCTCCCTCGGCGGGGTATGACTGTTGACGCCGGGATTCCGGGACGCCGCTACCGCGCGCGTCCGTCCGGCGCCGTACATGCCTTGCCGAAGGGAGCCGGTCATGACCGTGACCGCGGAGACGAAGATCCACGACCTCCTCGAGCGCTATCCGTACCTCAAGCCGTGGCTCGTCCAGCGTGCGCCGGAGTTCGCGAAGCTCGACAACCCCGTGCTCTACAACACCATGGCTCGGGTAGCCGACCTCAAAGCGGCGGCATCGATGGCGGACATGCCGGTCGATGCACTGCTCGATGACATCCGCGGCGAGATCGCCCGCAACGAGATCGGTGCGGAAGAGCTCGCCGGCGCCGGCCAGGACCCCCACGTCGGCGCCGAGGAGCGGGCGAAGCGGCAGGACGTACTCAAGGACATCATCCGCCAGCTCCACGACGGCGCTCCGGTCGAGCAGGTCAAGGCGCACTTCGACGAGCTGGTCCGCGACATCGACTCGTCGGAAATCGCCCAAATGGAGCAGGCGCTCATCGCCGAGGGCATGCCTGTCGAGGAGGTTCAGCGCCTGTGCGACGTCCACGTCACCGTGTTCAAGGAGTCGCTGGAGACCAAGGAGACCGCGGAGGTCGCCGAGGACCATCCCGTCGACGCGTACCGCCGAGAGAACGTCGTCATCGGGGAGGTCGTGAACGAGCTGAGGTGCTCGATGGAAGCGCTGGCCGAGGGAGCGGAGGATGCAGCTTCCGCCAAGGGGCTCGAGGACATCCGCGCCGGGCTCGAGCGGCTCTCGGAGATCGACGTCCACTACCTGCGCAAGGAGAACCAGCTGTTCCCGATGCTGGAGGCGCACGGCATCGTGGGGCCGACGAAGGTGATGTGGAGCCTCGACGACGACATCCGCGCCCGCATCAAGGCGGACCGCTCGCACGCCGAGCGCGGGGACGTTCCGACGCTTCGCCGCTCGCTTCCCGAGACGCTCACCATGGTCGAAGACATGGTCTACAAGGAGGAGAAGATCCTCTTCCCCACCGCACTCGACTCGCTGACCGCCGAGGAATGGGAGCAGATCGCCTCTGGGGACGACGAGATCGGCTACGCATGGGTCGAGGGGCCCTCAGGCGAGCGGGCCCGAGAGGCAGCGGCGGCGTTCAAGCCGGCACGCGGGGAGCTCCTGCTTCCGCTAACCACGGGTGCGCTGACGCCGGAGCAGATCGACCTGCTCCTCCGCGTGTTGCCCTTCGACGTGACCTACGTCGATGCAGACGACCGCGTGCGGTACTACTCGGAAGGCGAGCGGGTCTTCCCCCGCTCCCCCGCCGCGATCGGCCGAGAGGTCCGCAACTGCCACCCGCCCAAGAGTCTCCACAAGGTCGAGCAGATCCTCGCCGAGTTCAAGGCAGGCACCAAGGATCTCGCCGAGTTCTGGATACAGATGGGACCGAGGTTCATCTACATCCGGTACTTCGCGATGCGTGACGCCAACGGCGTCTACCAGGGGTGCCTCGAGGTGGTCCACGACGCGACGCACGTGCGATCGCTGGAGGACCAGCGTCGGATCGTGGACTGGTAGGATTGGATGTACCATAACGTCTTGACGTCTTGACGTCATGAGTCCACGATCATCGCGGAGGTGCACCAATGGCAGAACCGCGACGATCGACGATCTACCTCGATGCAGATCTGCACCAGGCCCTGCGGATGAAGGCCGCCGCGACCGAGCGGTCTGTCTCGGATCTCGTGAACGAGGCGGTCCGCGCGGCACTGGTCGAGGACGAAGAGGACCTGCGCGCGTTCGAAGAGCGCTCAGGTGAGCCAGTGATCGCCTACGAGGAGTTCCTCGGCTACCTCAAGCGCGATGGCAAGCTATAACGTCGCCATCAAGCGCTCCGCGGCGAAGGAGATCGAAGAACTGCCGAGGGATGCACGGCGGCGCGTTGTCACGGCCATCGGCACACTCGCACAGAACCCGAGGCCTCCAGGCTGCGAGAAGCTCTCGGCCATGGAGAAGTATCGGATCCGCGTGGGAGACTACCGGGTCGTCTACGGCATCGATGACGAGCTGGTCACCGTGGTCGTGGTGAAGGTCGGCCACAGGCGAGACGTCTACCGCTCGAGATGACTGCCGGCCATGCTCGGCGCCTCCTCGGCCTTCGCGCTACACCCGTTCGATGACCGCGAGGTTCGCATCGACGATCGGCATCTGCGGCATCGCGCTGTGCAGTTCGGCAGGACGGAGCTCCCGGACCCGCCACTGGCTTCCCCCGAACGTGTCGCGGATCTCGGCTTCGCTCACCCGGCGCGGACCGAACGCACCGGGCACGCGCTCCGAGAACGCGAGCATCGTGTAGACCCCACGTGGCGCGAGCACGCGCGCGAGCTGTGTGGCGAACCGGGCGCGAGCATCGTCGTCGAGCGCGTGGAAGAACCCCACGTCCACGACCGCGTCGAACGAGTCGTGGATCTGTCCCATGACGTCGATAACGTTGCCGATGACGAAGACCGCGTCGATGTCCTTTTCCGCGGCCGCCTCCCGCGCCGAAGCTATGGCTTCCTCGGCACCGTCGATGCCGAGGACCTGATGCCCCCTCTCGGCGAGGTAGATCGAGAGCGCGCCACGCCCACAACCCACGTCGAGCACCCGCGGTCCGAACGTCCCCGACTCCTCCAGGGCGACCATCTCGGGCTGTGGTCGGCCGATGTCCCACGGCGCGGTGCCTGCGGCGTACTGGCGGGCGAAGACATCGCCGCCGGGGGGGCCGGCGGGCGGCCAGTTGCCCGCACCGTGCCCGGGGTGTCCGCTCATCCCTTGACCACTCCTATCGGCCGAAGCCTGACCGTGGCGCGAACCAGGTCGCGCTGGTACTTCATGACGTCCTCAATGTCTTTGTACGCTTCTGGCGCCTCCTCGGCGACATCCCCCCTGCTCGTCGTCTCGAGATGGACACCGCGCTCGGCGAGTTGCGCCATCACGCGCTCGCGGCTGATGACCCGCTTGGCCTGCTTGCGGCCCATCGCCCGGCCCGCTCCGTGACTGCACGACTCGAACGACTCGGGATTGCCGAGCCCCTCGCCGATGTAGCTTGCGGTCCCCATGGACCCGGGCACGATCACGCGCCCCACTGCTCGGACGGCGCCCTTTCTGTGGACCCAGACTCGCTCTCCGTAGTGCTCCTCGAGCGCGACGTAGTTGTGATGGATCTCGATCGCCTCGCCGGGTTTCGCTCCCGGGAAGCGACGGTCGAGCGCACGCTGCACTGACTCGGCCATCAGCCGGCGGCTCTCCTCGGCGAAGCGCAGGCACCACCGCATGACTGCAAGGTACTCGCGGCCCTTTGCGCTCTCGGCGGGCAGGTGCGCAAGCCCCCACTCCCGTGGCACGGGAGAGTGCGACGCCTCGTTCTCGGCTCGAGCGACGTGGTCGTAGTGCTCCCCCATCTGCTTGCCGACGTTGCGCGACCCCGAGTGCACCATCGCCCAGGCCATGCCGTCCTCGTCGGCTTGCAGCTCGATGAAGTGGTTCCCCCCGCCGAGCGACCCCACCTGGTACTCCGCCTTCTCGGCTTCGGCGCGAAGTGCGGGGACGTCGGGAATGTCGTCGAAGAGCCCGGTACGCCCCGCCTGAGACTGCTTGTGGTGGTGGAATCCGGTCGGGACCGAGCGGGCTATGTCATGGAGCACGTCGCGCTTGATTGGCTCGATCTCGCCGGCGGGGATACTGGTGGGCCACGCGCGCATGCCGCAGCCGATGTCGAGACCCACCGCGTGAGGGATGACCTCGCCGCGGGTGGCGAGTACGCCGCCAATGGGCATGCCGAACCCGACGTGAGCGTCCGGCATCAGGGCGATGTGGTGGAACGCAAACGGCAGCTTCGCCAGGTTCAGGGCTTGCCGCATCGTACCTTCGTCGACGGTGTCGCTCCACGACAGGATGAGCAGCCCAACAGTCTCGATATGTCGCATGCCTTCGCTCTACCCGAACCCCGCCGCGAGGTCACGCCGGACGGAGCCCCGCGCTCGGGTATGCTCTCGGGCATGCGCAATCGCCGCCTTGCCATCATCTTCATGGTCGTGCTCGTGGACATGCTGTCTTTCAGCATCGTCCTTCCACTACTGCCCTACCTCGCCAAGGAGTTCGCGGCCACGCCATTGCAGATCGGGCTGCTGAGCGCGATCTACCCCTTGGCACAGCTGTTCGGCGCACCGCTGCTCGGGCGACTCTCCGACCGGTTCGGCCGCAAACCCGTGCTGCTCGTCAGCATCGCGGGCACGCTCGTCGGTTTCGTGGTGCTGGCCACGGCCCAGAGCCTCGCCATCCTGTTCGTGAGCCGCTTCCTGGACGGCATCACCGGCGGCAACATCTCCGTCGCCCAGGCCTACATCACCGACGTGACGAAGCCCGAGGAGCGCGGCAAGGCCCTCGGGCTCATCGGCGCCGCGTTCGGCCTCGGGTTCATCCTCGGCCCGATCACCGGGGGGCTTCTCTCCGGTGTCAGCTACGCCGCGCCCGCGTGGGCCGGTGCTGCGCTGGCCGGCCTGAACATCGTTCTCGTCGCGGCGTTCGTGCCCGAGTCGCTGTCCGCGGCGGACCGCGAGCGGGTCGCCGCGGAACCGCGCCGAGGTTTCGATCCCCACGCCCTGCAACGCGCGCTGCAGCATCCCCGGGTCGGCCCGCTGCTGTGGATTCGGTTCGCGACGGGCATCGCGTACTCGATCTTCGAGAGCGGGTTCGCGCTGTGGGCCATCGCCGCGCTCGGCCTCACCGCAAGAACGAACTCGTTCGTGCTCGCCTACGTGGGCGTACTCTCGGTGCTCGTCCAGCTCTTCCTCATCGGCAGGCTGACGGGGCGATTCGACGACGACCACTTGCTGCTGTGGTCCCTGATGATCGCGGCGGCGGCGCTGGCGACGTGGGGGTTCGCGCCGAACATCCCGGTGCTCGTCCTGCTGATGCCGTTCCTGTCGGTGGGGCTGGCGGTGAGCAACACCATCATGACGAGCGCACTGACCAAGGCGGTCGCCCACGACGAGGTCGGCGGCATCCTCGGCCTGAACACGTCGATCCAGAGCTTCACTCGCATCCCCGCGCCGATCATCGCCGGCGGGCTCATCCAATACGCGACCGTGTGGGCGCCGGGGTTGCTCGCCGGGGCGATCACCGGCGGCATGGCGTGGTTCGCCTCGCGGAAGCTGTGCCTAGGGCCAGGGCGCGATTCGTGCGTCGAGGAGCTCGAGCCGACAGCCGAGTGACGCGAACAGGCCCGGGAGACCCGGGCCTTTGGTTGGTCAAGCGTGAGATGCGGATGTCACCCCGCACTGAGGCGAGGTTGCGCGTCCCCCTCCGAGTGGCCGACTTCGTCACCTGAGTGACCGGCGTCTGCGACGTGCGGCCCTGCGCCGCCCTGTCGATGGCGACCACCACGTGACCTTCGGGAAGACGAGCCCTGTCCGCGCCGCCCTGCTTCGGTGGCGTTCCTGCTCCAAACGTATGCAACGCACCCGAGCAGAAGCGCAACCCCAATGGCGACCAGACCGGACGTGACCAAGAGATTCGTGGTCCGGAACGATCCCGTCGCGTGGTTGGTCTCCCTATCCGAGAAGACGAAGTACGCGTCTATCCGGTAGGCGCCCGGTTTCTCGATCGGGACAGCGAGCACGACCTTGAGCTGCCGGTAGGGGTCGACGGACTGCCTCTTGCCCTCGACGCTGCCTATCTTTAGGCCATTCCGGTAGATGTCCGCGACCAGCTTGGGTTCGAGCGGTTTCGGACTCAGACTCGACAGCGTGGCACGGAGAGTCGCCTCCCCGCCCACCTTCCTTGAACCCGAGATGGCGAAGTCCTTCAACTCCGCCTTCGCAAACGTGCCGGGCGGTACCACGGCGAACGTGGTCCACTGCTTGGCAGTTACGGTCTTGCCGTAGCGCAGCTGTCCATACGTGCGGTACTCCCCTGTCTTGAGGTCATCCATCCCCAAGCTGAACCTGTCGCGCCCCGACATGTGGACCGGGATGGGGCTCATGTCGAACTCGGCCTGCCGCAGCACCTTCCCGTCGCTGCCTACGACACCGAACAACAGCGTCGGCGCAACCTCGACGTTGCTATCACTCCGAGCCGATGCGTCGATCTGCAACGGCGAGCCGACTTCGATCGGACTAACGATCAGGGACTCCAGCTCCAGGTCAATGATCTCCTTGTCGGTGACGGAGATGTTCAGAAGCAGCGAGGGGACCAGCACAGCCCCGACTCCCTCACCGGCCGGCACCTCCGGCTCGGCGGAGAGCGTCGCCTTGTAACGCCCGTTGGCCGCCGTCCGCGGCACCTTCACCACGACGTTCACGCTCCTCGACGAACGGGGCGGCACGCTGACCGAGCGAATCGCCACACCGGACTTGATGTCGTGGACCGTGACCCATCCTGCGAGCGGCATGGTCTGACCGACGAAGGTATACTTCTGCTCCTTCGGCGAGTCGTTGAAGATGGTCAATCCCCGGGTGACATCGCTGCCGCGGAGTACGTTTGTCGCCTCGATCGACCCTGGGGAGATCGCCACGCCGAAGGCACACTCAGGAGCCGCCCACATGAGAAGGGCTGCCAAGACGACTGCTAGTGCGGCCAGGCTCTTTGTCATGTCGTGTCCCCCCCGCATGTCGCCCCGCTTCTCCCCAGTGGGGGTATCATCCCCGTCCCGCCCCCGTCGGCGCAACCGCCCGGTCGCGACATGGCGAGGATCCCGAGTGCCTGCCCCTCGGCCAGGAATCCCTTGCCGAGGGGCAGGTGTATCACGATCGTGACACGCGGCGCTTGGGCGAGATGGGTCGTCCCTAGCGCCGGGAGGAAGCTTCTTCGAACCTAGCTCTCGGGCACGGCCTTCGCGAACCAGATCTTGAACGTGCCAGCGTAGTCACCATTCTGGATGTTGTTCGGCGGGTGCACCGAGAAGTTCATCTTCGCCCGGTTGCAGATGGGAAGGGGCTTGATGAGATCCACCTTGTCACCGGCCTTGACGACTGGAAACACTTCCTTGTCGTTGTCACCCCACGTCACGGCCTGGAACTCAACGTCGAAGCACTTGATGACGTCAAGCGCCGTCCCACCGGGCTTCTTCATCTCTGAGAAGGAGAAACTCAGGTTGAGAGGGACGTTTCCGAGGTTCTGCGCCGTGGGCAGCGTGGTGAGCGGGTCCCAGTCGAAATCGCCGCTGACCTTCTTGAGGGCGCCCGCCACGATGCTGCCGAACTGCACTCCTTGGCTCTGGAAGTCGACGTCCATCCCCACGACGTCCAGGTACTGGAAGTACTCGGGAAGCTCGGTGTACGAGCCACCGGCAACTGCCTTCACCCACGCTTGGTAGTCACCCGCGGGATCGTGGTAGGTGAGGCACAGCTGTTTGATGAAGAGACCCCACTCTCCTGCGTTGCTGACCCTCAACAGCAGCTCGTCCCTGCGGGCCATCGTGATCAGATTCCGCGCATAGGCGCCCTCGATGAAGACTGCCGCGTCGGCCTTCGAGAGCAGTTCCATCGGCGCTTCGGGATTGTCCAGCCTGTCTGGGTCCAGCCACGCCAGAGCCGACAGCTTGTTCAGGGTGTTGCCGTTCGGATCCACCAAACCGAGGACCCAAACGCAGCCGCCACCGTCTACACCGCCTCCTTCTACTTGGCCGACACCACCGCCCTTGGCGAGGTGACCGGTCATGACACCGGCATTCCCGGTGTCGACGTCGAAGACCCATACGTCGAGCACGATGGGATTCAACGCGCCGGGCGCGACTGTCGCCTTCACCGGCACTTCTATCGCGAACGCGGGAGCGGCGAAGACCATCGCCAGCGCGATGACCACAGCTCCCAGAACGACTCTCCTTATCATCAGACTCCCCCTCCTCAAACACTGCCTGTGCGTCTTGCAGCTCGCCCTTTCCGAACGAACTGCGGGCACGGCTACCTTTGCGACCCGCGCGCGTGCTCAGACGCCTCTTGCGAGGTGCTCCGCCACCTTTCACCCCCCTAGGGCCGAGCGAACACCCGCCAAACATAGATCTCCAGAGGCCGTGACATCTTCTCCAGCACGTCACGCCGCAACCGCGGCCCCCGAGGTCCGTGCGCATCGAACGCACACGAACCGAACGCCGACCCGACGATGCTGGATCGCCAGGGCGACGGCGGTGCCCACACCTAGGCTAGGCGCGGTGCCGGAGCGGGGCATCGGTCTCAGGTACCATCGGCGAACGACGAAGGTCTGATTCGGCACGTCTCGTCGAACCGCGAATCGGGGAGGGAGCGCCCCCGACAGGGACTCCTACCCCGCCTCCCCGTTCGAAGCGGCATTCCGCGCCATGTCTCCGCGGGGGTGCCCGCTCACACCGGGATCGACGGATGGGACGGGCCGCCGTAGAGCGACTCGGGAGAGTCAGGTGCATCGACGGTGATGAGCCCGAGGCTGATGCCGCGCAGCACCGCCTCGGTCCTGTCGCGCTGCCCAAGCTTCGCGATGATCCGGCCGACATGCGTCTTCACCGTGCTCATGCTGAGCCACAACTCCGTCGCGATCTCGTCGTTCTTCAGGCCACGGCCCATCAGTCGAAGCACTTCCAGCTCACGACCCGACAACGGCTCGACCATCGCCGGGATGTCCTCTTCAGGGCAGCGGAACAGCTTGCGCGCGACCTCGGGGTGCAGCACCGTCTCACCGTCAGCCGCGCTCCGAAGGGCGGTCACCAACCCGCCAGCGTGGACGTCCTTCAGCAGGTAGCCTGCGGCCCCCGCGTTCATCACGGCCGCAACGTCCGACGGGGAGTCGAAAGCAGAGAGAACGACGACTCGGGTCTCCGGACAGCGCTCGCAGACAGTGCGGCACACCTCGACCCCGCCCACACCCGGCATCCTGAGGTCGAGCAACAGGATGTCGGGCCGGCTCCTCTCGACGACCTCGATGGCCTCCTCGGACGTGGTGCACTCCGCGACGACCTCGAAGCCCTCTTCCTGTTCGAGGACGGCGCGCAGCCCCTGGCGAACGATCTCATGGTCGTCGGCGAGCACTACGCTGGTCCGCCCCGACGGACGGGTCAGCATATGAGCCTCGCCAACAGACTCGTGGCGATGGTCCGAGCCCGCAAGACCGAATTCGGAGACGAACACGACTCAGCTCGCCCCACTGGCCTCCCGAACACAAAGCATCGGCTGGTGTCTTCCCCCACTGCCGCCCCCCATCGGACGAAGTGCGCGAACAACCTAGCGAGTCACTGGTGGAAGTCTGGAGAGGCAGCCCGGGAACCGACTTGAGCCGATGACCGCCTCAGCGTGCCCCTGCAGATGAAGCTTCCTCTGATGACTCATGTACCCCTCTTGCGAGCGTTCTCCCCTCGGGATGTGGACGACTGGTGACTGCGATCCTGTGTAGTCTGCTAGGGCCCGGTCGGTGGTGGCACGGTCTCAGTCGCGCCCGTCGGCGGTTGGACAACAGGAGGATCCTCCGTGCCGCCGGCTGGCGGAGTGCCTGGAGCGCCGCCCCTGCCCGGAGTGCCTTCGCGACTGGGGGTCTTGGGCCGCTTTGGAGCCGATGGTGGGTTCGCAGCGTGGACTGAACTCGCAACGCGCAGCTTGAACTCCAGACCGCCCAGGTAGTCGCCCCCGGCCAACACCCAGGGGCTGCCTCCTTCGCCGAAGTCCGAGCCGACGTCGAACGTGTAGACGTGCTCCACGCCCCGTTCGCCCTCTGCGGGCTGATCTGCAAGCTCGATCCACTCCGACGACAGCCGCGCCCACTTCGCGTCGCCGTCCGATCGCCGACGTGGAGATCGGCTGCCGGTCGGCCACCGTCTGCCACCTGGGCACGATCGCTATCCGCACGGGCCGGACGATCGAGTGGGACGCCCAGCGCGAGGAGATCGCGAAC
>CAYHCN010000016.1:0-14380 GCA_964354945.1 uncultured Eubacteriales bacterium | reverse complement strand
CTGCCCTCGTGGTGGGCCAACAGCCGCGTAGTCCTTCGGGTCGTGGACGAGCACGACATCGACCTGATCGTGGGCAACGAGGCGTACGAGCTCGACGTGCCGCTGGTCGCGCACGTCATGCGCCTGCCGGTCCCGTTCGTCCTCATCCTCGACTTCGTGGGGACTGCTGCCATGACCCGTGGCGTCGTGGACCGGGCCGGCGCGTGGGGTCTCAACGCACTGTGGTCGCTCGACGGGAGCGTCTACGGTCGCCGTCCGCATTCGGCCATCTTCATAGGGGAGCTCGAGGACATCCCCGACGAACCGCTCGGCGTCGGCCTGCCGAATCGCCGAGAGCACGCTGGCAGGTACTACGACGCGGTGGGGCACGCGATTGGGTTCGACCCGCTCGGCTACAGGGACAGAAACGCGAACCGGCAGCACCTCGGGTACGGGATCGAGCCGCTCGTGGTGTGCTCCGTGGGCGGTACCGCGATCGGTCGCGAGCTGCTGGAGATGTGCGGTGCCACATTCCCCGTACTGCGCGAGTCGCTGCCAGGGCTTCGCATGGTCCTCGCCTGTGGGCCTCGGCTGGCGGTGGATTCGGTGACGGTACCCGCAGGGGTGGAGGTCCGCGGACTGATCCCTCGACTCTACGAGCACTTCGCCTGCGCCGACGTCGCAGTGGTGCAGTGCGGCGCCTCATCCACCACCGAGCTCGCCGCCCTGGAGCGCCCGTTCGTCTACGTGCCCGTCGAGGGCCACTTCGAGCAGGAGGTAGTTGCCGCCCGCCTCGCACGGCACCATCTCGGGAGGCGCGTCTCGCTTAGTGATTCGACGCCCGAGTCCCTCGCCGAGGCCATTCTCGGCGAGTACGGGCGGGCGATCGAGCCGTGCCCGATGCCCATTGACGGGGCCCGCAAGGCCGCCGAGCACATCCTGAAGAGTCTCGCGACCTGACGACGAACGCATACAGACGAATCTTCACGCGCGCGTCAGAGTCGCTGAGGCGCGACGGGGCGCTGCGTTGCCCGCGGAGACTAGCGGGCGCTAGGGTGCGAGGGGCGCGCCCGTCCCGCCCTTCGAGCTGCCGAGGGCGAGCACATCCACCGCCCGGATGTCCTCGGCAAGCGGTGCGATGCGCCGCAGCGCAACCGCGGTGCGGGCGGTCGCGTAGGCTGAGGGCAGCTTCTTCTGACCGAAGGAGTGCCGCTCGAACCCGCGAAAGCACGATCGAGGTGTGACGCAACCGTCCGCGTCGACGTTGTATGCGATGACGCAGGCGGCGAGCTCGGCGAGTGCTCGGCGATCGGCAGGCTCGGCAGCGGGCCCGTCCCACAGCTCCGGATACCGGCCGAGGGTGTCCACGACCTCGAAGGCCGAGTACCACGTGGAGGGCCACTTCGTTCGCTTGAACTGCCGACCGTGCCCGAACATGTAGGGCTTCTCGGAACCGCGGTTACGCCAGATGCTGAGTGAGATGCGTCCTGCGGCAACGACCTCGGCAGGGCGCTGCTCAGGCGGGACGTACGAGAACGCGCGCAGGGCCTCGAGCGTCACCTGCGGGCACGCGTCGTCCTTGCGGCCGGGACCGCGGAACCCGACGTTCGGGTCGGGCCGGCACAGCCACGCCCTCCCCTGCCTGGTCTTGGCGAGGTCGGCGGCAATGCGACCGAACGCCCTCACCACTCGCGGGTCTTCGCCGAAGCCCGCGCGAGCGAGCGTCTCGGCGATCGCGTGGGAGTCGCATGGGAGTGCCCCCCACACGCCCTCGGGCTGACCTCGCCAGCTCCCGAAGGCCAGAAACCGCCCGTCCTCGGCCTGATGCTCGAGCATGCTCGCGAGCACAGCGGCGATCCGATCGTCGTCCTCGGCAGTCACGCCCATGTCCGCGAGCAGGCTGAGCAGGTTCGGCGCGAACTCCGGCTTGTCGTGTCCCGAGAGCGGCGTCTCGAGATTCCAGGGCGAGATCCGGTCGAGGAGGTCGGCGGTCAGCGGGTCGGCCAGTACGGCGGCATGCGCATCGAGGACCTCGGGGTCGTCTGAGCCCCTGTCGAGTAGCGCGGTGAGCGCTACCCATCTGGCGGCAGGCTCGTCGGACTCGAGGAGCCACGGAAGCGGATCGCACGGTAGCACGGCGACCCATCGGTCGTCGTGAGAGGTCTGGGCACCCATGTGGTGACGATACCCGAGCCTCGGGCTGCCCGGTCGACCCCCTCACTCGCTCGGGTAGAACCTCGATAGGCACGCACACCGGGAAGTCCTCGGAGGAGACATGGACATTGGGATCCTAGGTTCGGGCCACGTGGGCAGCTCCCTCGCCACCGGCTTCGCCGACGCGGGTCACACGGTCGTTCTCGGCAGTCGTGACCCCTCGCAGTCGCGACTCCTCAACTGGGTCGCCGAGGACCCCGACCGACGGCACGTCGGCGACTATCGCGCCGCGGTCGACTCGTCCGAGCTCGTAATCTTCGCGGTCCCCGGTCGCGTCCTCGCCGAGACCCTCGACTACATCGGCCGGGACGCCTTCGACGGGAAGATCGTCATCGACGCGACCAATCCGTTCGTGAAGACCCAGGCGGGGCAGACGATCGACTTCTACGGCGAGGATGATTCCGGCGCCGAGTTCCTGCAGCGCGAGCTGCCCGGCGCCCCGGTGGTCAAAGCGTTCAACCAGATCAGCGCGCGGGTGATGCTCCATCCCGAGCAGGCGAACATGGACAGGCTGAGGATCGCCGGAGATAGCGAGGCCGCCAAGCGCATCGTGACCGAGCTTCTCGAGAGCTTCGGCTGGAAGGTGCGCGACCTGGGACCCCTCTCGAGGGCACGCGCGCTCGAGCACGGAGTGATCAGGTCGCACGGCTGATGGGCAACCTGCAAGGAGCGCCAGTATCGCTCGACGAGTACTTCGCCGGCCGCGACCCGCACTCGCGCGAGCTGTTCGATGCCGTGCAGACCGCCGTCGAGTCTATCGGGCCGGTCGAGGTCCGTGCGACCAAGAGCCAGATCGCGTTCCGCCGACGTCTCGGCCTCGCGTGGACCTGGATTCCGGGGCAGTACCTGAACGGCCACAAGGACCTCGCGCCGCTCGTGCTCACCGTGAATCTCCACCGTCATGACGACTCGCCCCGCTGGAAGTCGGTTGTCGAGCCCAAGCCCGGCCGCTTCACACACCATCTCGAGCTGCGTTCCGCTGACGAGATCGACGACCAGGTGCTGGGCTGGTTGCGCGAGGCATGGGAGAACGCAGGCTAGATCGCGGTCGGGCGGTCCGCGGCGGACCGACCCACTTGGTTCTGCTCAGACCTGGCAGGCCGGACACACGTAGCACGCCCCGCCGAGGTACTGCAGCTTCTCGATTGGCGTCCCGCAGTTCGGGCAGGGCCTACCGGTGGCCTTGGCGTCCATCAGCCGCACGTACCCACCGGTGTTCCCAAACAGGTCGCGCTCGTCGTTGCGCCCGCCCGCCTGGGTCGCATCGCGCACCGTCGAAACCGTCTCCCCATAGAGCGCACGGAGCTGGTCCTCAGTGAGGTCGGCCAGATCCCGCTTCGGATTTAGCCTCGCCCGGAACATGATGTCCTGCGCGATCGCGTTGCCCACGCCCGGCACGAAGCCTTCCTGCGTCAGTAGCCCCTTCACGCTCCGCTTGCCGCCGGCACGTGCTTCTTGAGCGAGCGATGCGAAGTACTCGAACGTGAACTCGTTCTCGGAGGGCTGGATCCGCATGTCCTTGACGTACGTGTACTCTCGCTCGCGGCCCTCTTCGAACAGCCCGACCCCTCCCCACATCTGCGTCGTTGCCGAGACCCCCGAACCGTCCTCCAAGGCAAGGTAGAGATGGTACTTGTTCGGCGGGTCGGCCGGTGCCTCGTGGTACAGGATCCGTCCTCCCCACTCTCCAACAAGCAGCACGTAGCCCAGCTCCAGCGGAACGAACAGCCACTTGCCCTCGGCGTGGGGGTGGCCGAGTCGCTTGCCCTGCACCAGCTGGGAGAACTCGTCGTGTTCGCGGTTGTACCAAACGAACTTGTGCGGCGTGTTGCCGAGGAACCCCTCCGAGATGGCCTTGCCTTCGACAGTCGCGGACATCTGAGACGCGATCGTTGTGAGCTCCGGAAGCTCGAACATGAGCTGCTCCCATCCGCCGGGACACACGATACGACTCTCCCCGCCGACGTCCTCGGGTAACCGAGGCAGGTGGAGCGGACGGGCAAGGGAAGGTAGTCTCGGCAGGTAGCGTCCGGCAGCCCAACCCGACCCCGACCGCCGAGGACACACCCGTGCTCGAAATCATCGTCTTCATCTGCGGCGCCGCCCTCATGGGCATCGAGTTCCTCGCCGCGCGCATGCTCGCGCCCTCGCTGGGCAGCTCGCTGTTCGTTTGGGGCAGCGTCATCTCGATCGTGATGGTGGCGCTGAGTCTCGGATACTGGCTGGGCGGGCTCATCGCGGACCGCTTCGGGAGCACGCGGACGCTCGCCCCGATCATCGCGCTCGCCGGGCTGTTCACCGCGCTGGTGCCCGCCCTGAACGCCGTCGTGTTGCCTGCGGTCGAGGGACTCGGTGCGCGGAGCGGCTCGCTGCTGGCGTCGGCGATCGTGTTCTTCGCGCCCTCGCTGCTGCTCGCGATGGTGTCGCCCCTGGGGGTCCGACTGGTCGCCGCACGAGGCGTCGAGCACATCGGCCGCTCGGCGGGCAGCCTCTACGCGATCAGCACGGCGGGGAGCATCGCGGGCACGCTGCTCACCGCCTTCTGGCTGATCCCCCTGCTCGGGCTCGATCCGCTGGTCATCGGAATCGCAGTCGCGCTGTTCTTCTGTAGCGCGCTCGCAACGACGCTTCCCGCGAGGTACTCCGAAGTCGCGTTAGCCGACGAGGCTGCGGCAAAGCACGCGCGGCTGGCGCGATGGGTCACGCTCGGCGCGATGGTCGCCGGCGTCTTCATCGGCATCATGACGCTCGCAATACCCGAGGCCTCAACCGTCGCCGGCTCGCCCGGCGAGCGCGTCATCTTCCGGAAGGACACGCAGTATCACCGGCTGTGGGTGACCGAGAACGCCGACGAGCGCACGCTGCGGTTCGACCGAAGCCGACAGTCCGCGATGTACCTCGACGACCCCTACGAGACGAGCTTCCAGTATCCCAACTACCTGCATCTCGTGATGGCGGCGAAGCCCGACGCCAAACGCGTTCTGATCGTGGGCCTCGGCGGTGGGTCGCTCGTGAAGCGGATGCTCCGCGACTACCCCGAGGCCAAGATCGACGTCGTCGAGATCGATCCGGTCGTGGTCGACGTGGCCGAGAAGATGTTCGAGCTACCTGACGACCCGCGGCTTCGGATCTTCACCGAGGACGGACGGCGCTTTATAAAGGCGTCGAACGACACCTACGACATCATCGTGATGGACGCTTACTACGCCGATGCACTCCCCTTCCACCTCACCACCGCGGAGTTCTTCAAGCAGGCCAAGTCGCGGCTCTCGCCCGACGGCGTGCTCGCCTACAACGTCATCAGCTCTGTCAGAGGCGAGCGGAGCAAGCTGTTCCGCAGCATGTACCGCACCGCGAGCGGCGTGTGGCGACAGCTGTGGGTGTTCCCGATCGGCATCGGACAGGACGACAACCGCGAGCAGAACAGGAACATCATCGTGCTCGCGACTGACAACCGTCTTACCGAGGACGAACTGCGGGCGCGGATCGAGAACCGCGTCGGCGGGCGGGTGACGGTGCCGGGATTCCAGCAGTACGGGATCGACCTGTTCACCGAGAGCGTCCCAATCGGCGACGTGCCGCTTCTGACAGATCAACACGCACCCACGGATTCGCTCATCAAGGTGAACTAATGCCCCCCGCGCCGCACGGCCCGTGGTGGAAGGGGGAGCGCGGCGAGTGGTACGTCGTCGTGCAGGCGATTCTGTTCGTCCTCATCGGGTTCGGTCCACGATCCTGGCCTGGGGCCCCCGAGTGGCCGCAGCCATTGGCGACTATCGCCACCTGGCTCGGCCTGCTGCTGATGCTCGTCGGCGGGGCGCTGGCGGTCGGGGGACTCATCGCCCTCGGGCAGCGCAACCTCACGGCACTGCCGTACCCCAAAGAGGGTGCCTCTCTTGTGGAGCGCGGACCGTACGCCATCGTCCGCAACCCTATCTACAGCGGTCTGATCTTCGGCGCGTTCGGCTGGGGCCTGTGGCTTCATGCACCGATCACCCTGCTCTTCGCCGCGGCGCTGTTCGTGCTCTTCGATTTGAAAAGCCGCAGGGAAGAAGCGTGGCTCATCGAGCGGTTCCCCGAGTACCTCGAGTACTGCGCGCGCGTGAAGAAGCTGATCCCCTGGGTCTACTAACGCAGCGTGGCCGGCCAGCGGCGGGGAGCTCCTCGCGAGCCTAGCGCGGCAGTCGCGCCGGCGTGGCCAGGCGACCCCGCTCGGGCGCAGGCCGACGCCTGGTTCGCGGACGGCGCGGCTGCGGCTGCGGTTCGGGCGTCCCCGTGGCGTCAACGACCTCGAAGTCGCTGCCTTTCACGAGGGACAGTTTGCGAAGCGCGTCGTCGTTCCACCGCGGGTCCGGTGCCCCGCTGACGTACCACGCGCTGCCGTTGTCGGCGACGATCATCCCGTACTTCTTGAGCGCCCTCAGGATGACCTGGACCTCGGGCGGGAAGCCTGCTGTGTCGTAGCTCGCCTTGAGCCGCACTCGGAGGCCCATCGGCGGCAGGCTGGGGTCGGTCGAGCTGCTCGCGTAGTGGGTGGCGGGATACACGTAGGCCTTCTGAGTTCGGGGAACAGTGAAGCGAAGTGCGTGGGTGATCTCTCCGGACGCGACTTCGTCGTAGCGCACAAGTCCGGGCAAGATCGGCAGGCCCGCCGCATCGGCCGAGGTCCACCCCGGCGGCCGAAGGGCGTTGCTGTTGAGGTTCCACACCGCCCCGGAACCAGCCTCCCACCGACCGAGCGCGGCATTGTAGCGAGCATCGAAGACCTCGTAGAGCAGCTTGTTGTCGACGTCGAGGGTCAGGATGTGGCGGTCGCCCGTCGAGGCCGGCCCACCTTCGATCGGCGCGTCCAGCGGGATGGGATAGGGTCCTGGATCGCTCTCGTCGGCGTAGTAGAACGTGATGGGTACCTTGGGCTGCGTGCCGCGCACGAGCACGTAGGGAATGCCGATCGGCGCCCCATCCCACACAGTCCCGAAGTCGGGGTGCAGCCCGAGCCCAAGACCGATGCTCGCGAGATACGTCGCGGAGTTGGACACGACCGGACGGCTCGAGATGTCGGTGTTCCACGGGTTGTCGGCGGGGAACAGCCTGAAGCCGATAGGCGCGTTCGGGCCGACGGTGACCTCGGCTGATGTCGCGTACGCGGCCGTCGGACCGACCAGCGCGGAAGCGTCGAGCGTCACCCGATCCTTCGACGACTCCGCCACCAAGTGGTCGACCAGTCCGGCTGCGGTCGCCGGAAGCGGCACGAGAACCAGGGCGAGTAGAAGGGTCCACACGGCGCGCAGAGCACGCGGCAGTCCGCCCATCGGTATCGACGTGAAGCGCATGGCAGGCCCCCGTTCGCTCGCAGGGTGGGGACACTGTCATCGGCGCGCTCGCGCCCAGGCATCACGCTGAAGCGGAAAGCGCGTGTGACCTGCAACACAGGGACGAGCGGCGGCCTACCCGCGAGCCCGCCGAACCCGCTCCTCAGAACGGCTGGCTGACCGTCGCGTCGGGGTCGCTCCCGGCTCGCGCCAGTGCATCGAGCGCATCGATCCCTTCGCGCGCGCGCTCGGCGAGGATCTCGACCAGCAACGGCTCAGTGTTCCACCCGGCGACGTCGATGACCTCGAGCGAGGTGCCCTGCGCGCCCTTGCGGACGAGCTTCGGCGTGTCGTGGAGCGAGTGGAGCGAGTCGGCGCTGATCGTGACGGGTACCCCGATCACCGTCCGCGCACCGCGCGCTGCGAGCTCCCGCACGCGATCGGGGACCTTCGGCTCGCGAAAGCTCATCCACGCGTCGGAGACCATCTCGGCGGGGAAGCCGTCGGCGACGAGCAGCTCTCGGACCGCCGAGCGGAAGGCCTGCTCCTGCTCGGTCTCGGTGGGGTGCACGCGGTCCCATTCGTGCGGCTGCCCGTGTCCGACGAGCATGACCCCGACCGCCGAGCGGTCGCGGTCGCCCGCTGCCGCGACGACCTTGTCGGCGATCATCCGCGCGAGTCGCGGGTCGTCCCACAGGACCGGCGTCCGCACGGTGCGGATCCCCGCTTCGGCGAGACCCATCGCTCCGTCCATCTCGTCAGCTTCGGCGGTGTGATCGGAGTCGGTCAGGAACACGGTCAGGAACACGATGTCGGTCGCGCCGGACTGAGCGGCGTCCGCCACTGCATCGCGCAACGGCGGATCGGCATCCAGGAACGACACGTGCCACCGCACGTCGTCGCGTCCCACCGCCTCACGCACCCGGTCCATCGTCTCGCCGTGGATCCGGCAGTGGGGGCTGAAGGTCACATCGTCGAACGAGCGCTTGATCCCGCCGAGGATGAACGGCCACACCGGCTTGGGCGGGAACTTGGGCACCGTTGAGTCTAGCTCGTAGAGCATGTTCACCCAGGGCTCGGGTTCGTAGGTCTCGGGTTCGCCGTGCGTGAAGTAGACAACCGCGATTCGCCGAGGAGCCCCCACGGGGACCGGTGCGACGGGGACGGGGGTGCGGTCGGGCTCCTTGAGCATCGCGTAGGAAGCCGCGGCCCAGCCGCCCGCGGCTCCGAGTGCGGCGCCGAGCAAGCCGAGAGCGGAGGGGACGAGGGCGCCACCTGCAGCAAGAGGAACGACCGCGACCAGCGCGACCAAGGGCGCGAACTCGACGAACCTGCCGACGCCCGGCCTTAGCAGCAGGTACACCGAAGCCCAGCCGACAGCGGCGCCGAGTCCTGCCCAGGCGATCATCCACAGAAGCGCCATTTCCTACTCCTTCGCGTGCCGCTGGAGAGACCCATCCAGCTCGCAGCCGACAACGGTCACCGTGCCGTCCGAGCCGTCGATTCGAATCCTTGCACCGTGGGGCACCAGGTCCATCGCGTCGTCGACGCCGACCACAGCGGGTATGCCGAGCTCGCGCGCCACGACTGCGGCGTGCGACAGCGCGCCCCCCGCGCCGGTCACCACTCCGCCGACTATAGAGAACAGAGGGGTCAGCCCGACGTCCGCATGCCCGACAACGAGGATGTCCTCGGGACCGAGCCCGTCGGTCGCCGCCGAGTAGCCAAGCACGTGGGCGCGCCCCTCGACCACCCCCGGGCTCGCAGCCACGCCGCGAAGCACGCAGCCGTGGCGCGTCTCGGACCGCGCCACCGCCGACATGCGGGAGCGGGCGGGGAGGCGGAGGTCCCACAGCCTGTGGGGTGGAGAGAGCTCCGCGTCGGTGGCGAGCCGAGCGGCACGCTCCGACGCCAGCGGGCCCAGCGATGGCGCCGGGTTGCCGTTGAGCGCCGAGCCCAGCTCGGCGAGGTCGAGGTAGTAGACGAGGTGGGCGTCGTCTAGTACCTCGGGAGTGAGGCGTGCGCCGGCAGCCCGCGCGGCGGTGCGCCAGGCATCGTACACCCGCGCCAGCAGGTCGTTGACCTCGTCGCGGCCGTCCACGAACCGACGCAAGACTGCGAGTCGTCGGCGGATGACCGCGCGGCCGACCGGACCGCGCGCTGTGGCTACCGGATCGATCGAGCTGACTGCGCGGCCGACCGCGTCCGCCGCCCGCGACGCGGAAGCCAGCCGCCACAGCATCCCAGGCTCATCACGCCAACAAGGCGTAGAGAAGTCGGTGTTGACGGTCGCGACGTGGCCCCAGTCCTCGACGACCTCGGCCATTGCTGCGAGGGCTTCCTTGCCCTGGTCCGACTCGCGAAGCCGCGCCTCGATGGCCGCGAGATCCCCCGTTGCCGCCACCGCGCGGTCCTCGGCGGAAAGCGCCGCGATCTTCTCGCTTGCCCGAGCCAGGGCGAGCAGGGGCGCCGTCCCTGACTCGGCAATCGCCGTCAGGGGCTGGTCGGGAGCGGCTGAGAACAGCTTCAGTGCGAGCCGCGCGTAAAGGCCTCGCGCCTGCAAGGAGAGCGTCGTCAGCGCGCTGAGGTACGAGATGTCCTCGAGCATGCCGACAAGCCCGGGAATCCGCGCCGCGATCTCGGGGCCGGCTGCGTCGGGGAGGCCGAGGGTCTGCTCGGCGGCACGTGCCCGGAGCGGCGGGAGCTCGCGTCTCACGTGGGACAGCCATCGGGCATCGCGCCACAGGAACCGCACGAGGCGGCCTGCCGAGAGGACGAGCCGCCACCACGAGCCTTCCCTCAACCGCGGCTTCTCCCCCCTGCCTAGGCTTTCCAATGTGTTCTCGGGAAGTCCCGCCCGCGCGAGTACCGTGCCCAGCAGCGACTCGTTGAAGTAGACGCGCGATGCCGCAAGGCCCGCCATGCGGCGCCAGTCGACGTCCGTGGGACCGGCAAGCGAGGTCAGGATGCGACCCCATGCAGCATTGACCGCCGTGTCGCCGACGTCGAAGACGAGCGGCTTGATGAGCCCCGGCCACACCTCACTCGACCACGTGTCCGAGAAGACCTCGGGGTTGTCGAAGCCGGTGAGCCGGCGGGCCTGCAGCAGCCACACGCGGTCGCCGTCGAACACCCACTCGATGTCCTGCGGCTCGCCGAAGAGTCCCTCGCATCTGAGGGCTAGCCGCGCGGCCTGCTCGAGCGCCGCCGCGGGAACGGAATCTCGCTCCACGAGATCGGCGAGCTCAACCCGATCGCGGTCGAAACGCGCCTGCGTGGGCGTCCGCTGGCCGCCGACGAGCGAATCGCCCAAGCCGGCCACCGCCTCGACGACGATCTCTGGCTGGAACGTCAGAGGGTCGCGTGAGAACGCGACGCCTGCGTGCGAGCCCTCGACCATGTGTTGGACGAGCACTGCGACCCTGCCTGCGCCCACGCCGGTCGCGCCCGCATAGCGCTCTACACGCTCCGCGGAACCGCTCTCGGCAACTTCAACGACGGCGGCGGGGACATCAGCAGCGGGGACGCGAAGGATGCTTTCGAACTGACCGGCGAACGAGCGCTCGCCGTCCTCGGCCTGGGCCGAGGACCGCACCGCGAAGGGTCCGTCGCCGAGGGCCCTCACGGCGAGTTCGAGCTGCGTCAGCGCGGTGCGGGCATCCCCGTTCCCCGCTGCCAGCGCGGCCACGTCGTCCACCGAGAGCGCGTGCAGCGGCGGGACGAGAAGTCCCTCCTCGGCAGCGATCGAGAGCGCCGCTGCCTTGCCGCCCATCTTCGGCCTGAGCGCGGCGGCGCGGGATGCCGCGGCGTTCACGCGTCGTCACCTCCGGAGCCGGCTGGTTGCTCGGCAGCCCGGGCGTCGACCTCGGCATAGCGCTTCTTGGAAAGCCGTCGCATGAACGGGAAGTCCAACCGGAACATGGCGACCCCGTCCTCGGCGGTAGGAAGGTGTCCCTCCCGCTTGAGGCGGAGGTACTGCGAAACGGTCGGCCAGTACGCGATTCCGTAGACGACGTTGACCACTACCGCGTAGCCCATGTACCAAGGGTCACCCCCTGTTCGCCACCACAGCCACGGGATGATGAGAGGTACGCCGGCCGCGTCGGCGAAGAGCCCGTCCTTGAGCACGGTGAAGCCGAGTCCCATCGCCACGCCGTTCGTGGCGAGCGCTCCGACCCAGTCGATGGCGAGCATCCCGCCGAGGATCGGTGACTGGCCTACGCCGCCCCGGAAACGGTAGTAGATCGGCCAGTCGTGGCCGATGGGGACCGCGGCGGCGCAGATGAGGAAGTACGGCTCGCCAGGAAACGCCAGCTTGAACGCGAGCGTCGGTGCGAAGGCCTTGAAGACATCGAGCAATCCGACGAGCATCCCCCACTTCGACCCGAGTTGCAGGCGGACGGCCGAGGCCGAGACCACGTCAGTGCGGAGGTGTCCCTTCCCGTCGGGTGTGGTGAGCTCGATGGGGGCGACGCTCCCACCGGTGCGCAGACGCACGACGATGCGGGCGAAGGACACGGCCCCGAGCAGGTACCCCGTTGCGGCGGCGGCTGTTGCGATACGCGGGTCCACGGGCGGCCCTCCAGTCGGGGCGATTGTGCATAGTGTAGCAAGCATCGTCGCCGAACCGGGATGGACGCGCGTACCCGAGACCCGATGTGGATTCCCTGACTGCGCGGACGTCACGCTGGTACGCCGAGCGGCTCGTCTCGGCTCCCACGTTCATCCGCTCGAGGGCCACAGCTCGCAGTGGTATTCGTGGCAGATCGGCGCGCGGTACTCCGGCGGGAGCAGACACCCCGTGTCGGGGTGACAGAACTGGCACTTCCGAGTGTCTACCCACTCGGGCAGCGTGGCCCGGTATGCCTCGCCCGCCGCGGTCGGGAGGTGGCTCAGCCGCGGGTCGTGCAAGGGCTCCATCCCGTGAGCGCCCGGTACGTAGCTTCCTTCGCCGTTCTGCACCAGCGCGCCGCTCGCCTCGAACTTGCCGAGCCACTCCTCGACGTACGCGGGCAGCCATCCCTCGCCGATGTACTCGCCGTCCTCGTCGTGCGCGAGGTAGAGGCAGCAGCACAGGCCGCCGCACTCGTGGCAGAGCTCGAAGTCCTCGGAGCCGGCCAGCGCCAGGTAGCCTGGCCCGGTCGCGACATCGAGCGGGCGGTCGCCCGGACCTATACCCGACAGCGCGAGTATCGGCTTGTCCGAGCGACGAACTACCCATCCGAAGACGCCGTCATAGGTTCGACTTGCGTGGATCTGGATCCCAGTGTGGTCGCTCATCGGAACCGCCTCACAGGTCTCGAACCAGCCGAACGACCTCGTGCTGCTCGCCGCCGATCTGAATCGGCCGACGAAGGACCTCGCGCGCGAACCCCTCGCGCTTCCAGAAGGCCAGAGAGCGTTCCCGAGACGAGATGACGCCGACGACGAGCTGCTCCATCCCGGCCTCACGGGCGTCGTGCGCGATTGCGCCGACGACCTGCGGACCGATCCCCTCACCGCGACGCGACGAGTCCACCAGCAGGATCCCGATGATCCAGCCGTCGCGGTCTGGCCAGCCTCGGAGAACCTCGGCGTAGGCGACAAGCGTCGTTGCTTCGCCGGTATCGGCGTACGCCCGGTACATGACCTCGTCCGTCGAGGTGTATCCCTCGGGCAGATCCTCAAGATCGGCCTGAAGCGACTCGAGCGTAGGCGGGTCGTCGCCGGTCTCGGCGAAGAAGTCGGCCGCACGACAGCGGAGATCGTGGATCTCGGCGAGGTCGGCGGGCGTGAGGTCGGTCACTTCCATGCGGGTGATATCGATGTCCGGCATGCGCCGAGCCTAGCGCATCTGAGGCCTTCCCCGTCGACGGACGACAGGTATCCCAGATGGATCGATGATCCCCTAGCGCACTGCGACCTGCAGGTGGCCTGGCGTGACGACCGGCGCCGGTGCCGCTACTCGCGGGCTCCGCTCAGGGCCCGGTGCCGTCAGCCGATCGACCAGCATGGCGCTCCGCGCGGGAAGCGGGATGACGGCGGCGGCGACGAGAAGCGTCCATGTCACGCGCCGAAGGGACCTGAGACGACTGGCAGGTACCACGGTCTTACGCATGGTGACTCCAACGGTCGAATCCGCACTTGGAATCCCGGAATCCGTCGTCGGCGACTATTTCATCGGCATTTCCGGGCGCGCGCATGATGCTCGGACTCCGATGAGCGTGTGGTCGCCGAAACGCGAAGGTCCGACGCCGACGCAACCCGAGGAGACGTACGCGAGGTTCGACCTGCCGGCGATGGCGGAGCGTTCGCCCGAGCGGGTACGCCTCGCGGCCTCGCTATCCCGCGACCGCAAGCACGGTCCCGGCCTAGTCCTCGAAGCTCAGCTCCTCGAGCCGCTCGAACAGCACGTAGCTCCGCTCGAGGAAGCTCCGTGGGTCGAAGATCTCTTCCACGTGCTCGAAGCTGAGTGGGAACTCGTGCGAGCCGCCCTCGAGGTAGTCTCGGAAGCCCGGCCCGGGCTGCGCCTGCTGGATGTCGGCCCACGTCTTCATCGACGCTTCCTGCACGATCGCATACGCGTCCTCGCGCAGCATGCCGGTGTTCACCAACGCAAGCAGCACGCGCGACGAATAGATGAGCCCGCGGGTCTTCTCGAGGTTCGCAAGCATGTTCTCCGGATAGAGCACCAACCCGTCGACGATCCACTCGAGCTTCGAGAGCATGTAGTCGAGCGCGATCGTCGAGTCGGCGAGCACGACGCGCTCCGCCGAGGAGTGGCTGATGTCGCGCTCGTGCCACAGCGCAACGTCGTCGAAACCCACCTGCGCGTTCGCCTTCACGACGCGCGCGAGGCCGCAGACCCGCTCGGCGGTGATGGGGTTGCGCTTGTG
>CAYHCN010000015.1:0-14590 GCA_964354945.1 uncultured Eubacteriales bacterium | reverse complement strand
AGCGCCACCGGGGTCGCGGACTCCACCTTCGCCGTGAAGTCGCTGGGAATCACCAGCACCGCGGTGATGTCTCCCCGTGCGACGTCTCGCCGGGCCGCCGTCTCGTCCTTGGTGACCTTCACCGTGATCAGCCGCTTGATGTCCTTGCTCGTGGTGAAGCCGGCGACGATGCGTTTGCCGATCTCGCCTCGGTCGTTGTTCACGATCAATGTCGAGACAGGATCCGAGCCCCCGCTCATGTTCCCGAACGCCATGTTGAGGATGAGGATCAGCACCGCCGGCATCGCGACCAGGATGAGCAGCGCGGAGCGGTCGCGTGCGGTGATGCGCACGTCCTTGAGGCCGATGGACAGCGGTCGTCTCATCGGGTTGCTCCTCGGGGTGCGCAGCCAGCGCTGCGAGGCATCACGACGGTCCTCAGTCTCGGAGGCTCTTGCCGGTGAGGTGCAGGAAGACGCTCTCGAGGTTCGGCTCGCGGACGTGCACGTCGCGGACGTGGACGCCTGCGTCGGCGAGCGTCGCAAGCACTGGTGCGAGGACGTGCCCCGCGTCGCGCGAGAGCACCTCGATACCGCCATCACCCGCGTTCGCGCGGACGACTCCCTCGATCTCCGCGAGGCGTTCCACCGCGATCGCCGGCACGCGGTCGACTTGCAGGTCGATGACGTCCTCGTCGCCCACGAGCTTCCGGAGCTCGTCTTTCGTGCCCAGCGCGATGAGCTTGCCGTGGTCGATGATCCCGACCCGTTCGCAGAGCTCCTCGACTTCCTCCATGTAGTGGCTCGTGTAGACGATGGTCATCCCGTCGTCGTTGAGCTCGCGCACGGTCTGAAGGATGTGGTTACGAGACTGAGGGTCGATGCCGACGGTGGGCTCGTCCATCACGAGGATCTTGGGCCGGTGCATCATCCCGGCGGCGATGTTGATGCGCCGCTTCATGCCGCCGGAGTACGTCTCGATGCGCTCCTTGGCGCGGTCTTCGAGCCCCGCCACCGCGAGCACCTCGGCGACACGCTTCTTGAGCTCGTCGCCCTTGAGGCCGTACATCTCGGCCCAGAAGCGCAGATTCTCGAGTGCGGTGAGTGTGGGGTAGAGGGCGACGTCCTGGGGCACGACGCCGAGGGCCTGCTTCACGCCCAGCGTGTCGGTACGGATCGACTTTCCGGCAACGGTGGCGTTGCCCTCGGTCGGGTCGATGAGGCACGACAGCATCGAGATCGTCGTGGTCTTCCCGGCCCCGTTCGGTCCGAGCAGGCCGAAGATCTCGCCCTCCTCGACGGTGAACGAGACCCCGTCGACGGCGGCAACGTCGCCGTAGCGCTTGACGAGGCCGTCGACCTCGATGATCGCAGGCATGAGCGAGCCCCTCTCCAGCCAAGCCCGGGCGGCGATGAGGCCGCGTCTAGCCCAGCAGCGCGACGATCCGGTCGTTGTCCTGGCTTCGCAGCACGAGCGTCGCGGTCGGCGCGCCTGACGTAGTCGCGTACACCCAACCCACGTTGATGCCGCCGTCGGCGATCTTGCGAGCGACCTCTGCCAGTGCGCCCGGAGTGTCGGGCACCTCGACGGTCACGACGCTCTTCTCGACGGCGCTGATGCCGATCCGTTCGAGAGCCACTTTGGCCGCCGGCGTGTCGCTGACGACGAGCATGAACTCGCCGTGATCGCCCTCGTCGTAGGCCCCGATCGCTCGAATGTCGACACCTGCATCGCGAAGCACCTCGCTCACTTCGGCAAGCAGTCCGATGCGGGTGGGTGTCACGAAGAAGAGCTCGGTCTCGACCTTAGCATTCATGGTGGCCCCTTCCTGCTGTCCGATTCCCCTGTTGGGAATCGTACCCCGACTCCGCGAGCGGCGATGCTCTGTGGTCGGGGTCGCCCAAGCCGGAGCCTAGGGCTTCAGGATGCGGAGCTCGGCGTCGCCGAGGCGAACCATCACGCGGTCGCCCGCGAGGAGCAGCCGCACGTCCTCTTCGCAGCCGACCGTGCCGGAGCTGCCGAGCGGAGGAGCGGTGAGCTCGGGCGCCCACGCTCGGTCGTCGCTCGAATGGACGACCACGTCGGTATCGCCGGCGCCACAGTGCGAAAGTGCGCCGGTGTTGGCGTCGATCCATCCGAGCCACGCCGGTATGGCGACGCCTGCGCTTGCCGAGGCGACCACCACACCGTTGAGCAGCGACAGGGTCTGGGCCAGCGACATGTCCTGCCGCGCGCACACGCGCTTGGTCTGCACGAGCCGCTCGCGGAGTGCTTCCGCGGTCTCGGCTTCGGAGAACGAAGCGATCAGGACTGCGACCACGCCCGGGTGTGGTGTGGATGCGTCCCAC
This sequence comes from uncultured Eubacteriales bacterium, assembly GCA_964354945.1. Classification (GTDB taxonomy): domain Bacteria; phylum Actinomycetota; class Coriobacteriia; order Anaerosomatales; family CAVXGS01; genus CAVXGS01. The sequence continues at coordinate 12,263 of CAYHCN010000015.1, read as the reverse complement.
ACGACGCACGCGGCGTCGGCCAGTGTGATCTCGAGCGACAGGACGCCCTCGGAACTGGGAGAGGCATCCGGCGAGAGCGGCATGAGTACGCCGTCCGTGGTGACCTCGAGGCGCAGGGGTCCGACCGGAGTGTGAACTACGCCGCCGTTCGGGGCCGCAGGAGCAGTGGCGACCGCCTCGGTCGAGCCCGGGACGGTTGCAGACGCGCCATCGGTCGAGCCCGGGGCGGCCTGCACACTCGCGTCGTCTTCCGTCTCCAAGCGCGCGCATCGGTCCAACGACACGGCGGTCACGACGGCGACCGTCTCGAGCATCTCGGTGATGTGGGCATCGAACTCGCGCGAGTCGGGCCACTGCAGCGTCATCACGCCGATGGGCCGCGGTCCGGCACACAGCGGTAGCACCGCATAGGACTTCGTGCTGATCTGCGACCGCCAGCGACCCACCGACTCGCTCTCCTCGGCCCGCTCGGCCTGCTCATCCGCGCTGCCCTCACCGTGCATGTCCGCGACGTAGTGCGGTTGCGCCTCGCTGAACACGACGGCGGCCTCGTAGCTGGAGTCCACGTCGATGGGCGGCATGTCCCGCAGCAGTTGGGATTGGGGTCCCGAGGAGGCAGTCGGCACGAGACGGCGCAGGCCCTCGCGAGAGACGTCGAGCAGCGACATGCTCCCGCTGCTCAGGCCGAGCCCCTCGGTGATCGCGTCGAGGATCGCCTGCGCGGCGGTGGCGGCGTCCTGGGCGTGGGAGCCTGCGTCCACAACGGCTCGCAGGAGCGCGAGGTCGCAGGCTTCCGGCGGGTCGGCGTCGAGCGCCGAACGAAGCGGGATCACATCCCCGCCGTCGGTAAACCCGGTGGTGTCGGGCGTTGGCTGCACGCTTCTCCTTGTTCCCGAATCCGTTGCCGCGCGCGGTGCCACGCCCGGAGTGCCCGCCGAGCATATCACCGCCACTATGGGTCGCTCGGCGGTGCGGCTATCGTCGGCTAGGATGAAATCGCTCGGCTCGTCGCTCACGGAAGGACCCCCATGCCGCAATGTTCGTTCCACCCCGACGTCGAGACCGAGATGTCGTGCGCCGAATGTGGCCGCGCCATATGCCCCAAGGAGATGGTGCTGACGCCGGTCGGGTACAAGTGCCCGATCTGCGCCAGACCCAAGAAAAGCCAATACACCTATGTGAAACCTAAACAGCTCCTTGCCGCCGCCGCGATCTCGGCTGTTGCCGGCGTGGGTGGAGCGTTCTTGCTCAGCGCGGTCCTGATGCGCGGGTTCTTTGGGTTCATCCTCGCGTATGGCTGGGGGATGCTCACCGCCGAGGCCGCCCGTCGGGGCAGTGGCGGCCACCGTGGCAAGGAGCTGACGATCGTCGCGGGGATCGCGCTTGTCGTCGGCGGGCTGATCGCGGGCATGCCGCTGCTGCTCATCGGCGTGGCCGTGTTCGGCGCGGCCTCCACCCTCGCGTGGTCGTGGGGCTCGTAGTCGGTGCCGCCGAGACGCGCTAGCAGCACGAACTCCCGGTGTCGGCCTGCGACCCGCCCTTGCAGTCGCAGCTCGGCTCGCCGCCGAACACCCACGAGTTGATGATGGCCTGGGCGCACCCGACGCCCGGCTTGAGCGAGATCGCGCTCCACGCGCAGTTGGTCGAGCACGCTCCGCACTCCATGCACGCATCGAGGTCGCGAATGTGGGCGCGCTTGTCGGCACCCATCTCGAAGACCGCGTGGGGGCAGACCTCGACGCACATGCGGCACCCGGTGCACGCCTCGGCGTCGAGCGTCAGCGTGGAGACACCCTCGAGATAGCGAATCCCGTTCACGCGCGTCCTCTCAATTGCCAGCCGCCCGGCGTCATCAGCCGAGCCACGCTGTCGCAATCCACAGCACGACCGATACCACCGCGGCGAGTGCCATCCATGGTAGTCCCCTTCGGAGCTCCTTCTCCACCCCTGAAGGCGACGTGTATGGCGTCGATCCGGTGAAGTTCACGCCGAGGTACGCTGCGACCGCACCTGCGCCCAGGATCGCCGAGACGGTCGTGAGGCTCGCGACTCGGAAGGTGAAGCCGCACACCACCCAGGCCACGAACGCACCAAGCTCGGCTCCCTTCCATCCCAGTGCGCGGCCGGGCAGGTACGGAAGGAGTGCGGGCACGCCGATCGCGCCGGCGAGGATCCCGGCGAGGTAGACGGCGAGGGCTAGTGGCGCGCGCGCCGCCACATTCGAAAGCGACCAGATGCCCGGTCCGATCCCCGACAGCACGATCAGCGCGAGCGGGATCAGGAGCCACTTCCCTGTGAGCGCCGCTAGGAACTCCACCGGCGCGAGCTCGATCCGCTCCCTGAACGTGAAGGTGACCTCGCGCATCTCGGGAGTCGCCTTCATCCCGGCACGGAGGTACGCGGGGATGTCCGCCGAGCGGATCGGCCCGAACACCACGCGGTAGCCGCACAACTTCCGGACCTCGTGAGCGGCTACCCCGGTGGCCGCAAGCTGTGGCAGCACGAGGGTCTCGTGGGACACGTAGTCCACCAGTCCGCTGGTGATCACTCGCTTCGCGACCTCCGTGGTGGAGAACGTTTTCTTGCCCGCCGCGCACCATACGTTCACGCCACGGGTGTCGACGACCAGCAACCACACGTTCTCGCCCGCCAGGTCGCGCCGCACGACGTCGACGGTGAGCTTGTAGTTGCCGGTGACAAGCACCGGTGACTCGGGTGTCGGCTCGCCGATCCGGTACAGGCCCGGTTCGCTGCGATAGTGGTCTCGACCGATGCCGCAGCGCACCTTGACCGTGCCGATCCAGTCATCGCGCGTCCACGTCGACGAGAGTTGCGGAACGTCATCCCCCGAGACGCTCGGCATTGCCGAGGGCGCAGGCGCGCCGGTGAGCGAACGGAGGGGCCGGGGGCTGTCGGAGGGGGATGTCATTCGCCACACGGTACGAGCCTCGGCGCGATGCAGCAAGGCGGGGAGCTGCGCCGCAAGGCGGAGGCGATACCGGACGGCGGCGAGCGGGCGTGAGCGCTACCGGTACGAGGGGAAGGCGGCGAGGACGGCAGCTGCGATCTCGTCGGCCTCGCGCGGCGCCACGTCGAGGTTGATGGTCACCGGCGTGTCTGCATACTCGAAGCCCAGGGCCGTGCGCTCGTGGTCCGAGGTCCCTGTCGTTGTCGCTGCCACCTTGCGGATGTGCTCTGAGGCGTAGTTCCAAGTGAGACCAAGACCGAGCACGTGCTGCTTGCGCGCGAGGCCGCCGCTCGTAAACGTCAGTGTGTGTTCCCCGGCGAGCAGGTAGGCCAGCAGACCGCCAACCAGCGTCTCCCCGACGAGCCACCCCGCAAGCCAGACCGCCAGGAACAGCGTCACGATGCCGAATCCACCTCGGACGAGCCCGCCGAGCGCACTCAGGCCTCCGAACGTCCAGCCGACGAACCACACGCCCAAGAAACCGATCAGGACAACCGGCTTGGGCGGAACGAGCCGGATGCGCACGCCGCCGTCGAGAGGCTCGATGCGCGTCTCGGCGAACAGGGTCTTGGGTTGGGCGGTGAGCTCTGCCATGAAGTCCTCCTCGGCAAGTGTATCGGCGCGTTGGGGAATCCATTCCAGCAGTACAGTAGGCGCAGGGGCGGGCGTGGGCGGCGGAAGCAGGGGGTTGGAGTATGTGGAGGTCCGTCCCGAGGCCCGGCGCATCCCGTCTGAGCTGCTCGAACAGTCGCTCGGAGTAGTGCGGAGATTCCATGTAGATGGAGGTTCGACCAGGCCTGCGGCGTACAGTTCGCACTAGGCAGGCACGCGCGTGAGATGAAGGAGGCATCCATTGGCCGAGACTCGGCGCATCCTGTTGGTTGAAGACGAGAAGACGATCCGGGAAGCCGTCGCCGCATATCTGGAGCGGGAGGGCTACTGGGTGACGCCCGCCGAGGACGGCGAGGTGGCGCTCGAGCAGTTCGGCAAGCATCGCTTCGACCTCGTCGTGCTCGACCTCATGCTCCCCAAGGTGCCCGGCGAGGTGGTGTGCCAGCGCATCCGCGAGCAGAGCGACGTTCCGATAATCATGCTCACCGCCAAGGGCGCCGAGGAGGACCGTATCGCCGGTCTCGAGCTCGGCGCAGATGACTACCTCGTGAAGCCGTTCTCGCCTCGCGAGCTCGTGGCTCGCGTTCGTGCCCTGCTCCGCAGAGCGCACGTCGAGGAAGAGCCCCAGCGCGAGCGCCTCGCCTACGGCCCCCTGGAGATCGACGTTTCCGGTCACCGGGCGTTCCTTGACGGCGAGGAGCTCGATCTGACCGCCAGCGAGTTCAAGCTGCTGCTGACACTGGCTCGCTATCCCGGTCGGGTGTACTCGCGCATGGAGCTGGTCGAGAAGGTCCTCGGCTACGACTTCGAGGGCTACGAGCGCACCATCGACAGCCACGTGAAGAACCTGCGCGCCAAGCTCGACGACGACCCGCGCGACCCCACGTTCATCTACACCGTGCACGGTGTGGGGTACCGCTTCGAGTCGCCGAAGGGCACGGAGGGCTGACCGGCAGATGGCAGGCGACGCACCTCGCGGAGCATTCGGGCGAAGGCTCGCTGTCGCCTTTGCCGCCGTTGCTGCACTGACCGCGCTGCTCGCGGGCCTGCTGCTGTCGGCGGCGTGGAACTACCAGTTCGACAACTACATCCGGCAGAACCTTGCCCGCACGGCGACCGCGTGGGCGCAGCTGCTCGGACAGGGCTACGCCGAGAACGGCGGGTGGTCCCCGACGTGGCTGGGGCAGCTGCCGCGCTTCGCTCCTACGCGGAACTACGCGCTCGAAGTCGTCGATGCGAACGGCGCCGTGCTGCTGTTCGACGACGGCCTCGGCAACACGCGCGTGATGATGCCCGACACGGGGAGCTCGCTGAAGGGCGAATGGGTCCAGTCGGGGATCGTGGTCGACAACAGGCGTGTCGGCGCGGTGCGCGTGCGCTCCATAGGGACCTCGCCCGTCCTGTCGGAGATCGATTCGCAGTTCCGGAGCGGCTCGCTCGTGGCGCTGCTCATCGCCGTCGTGGTCGGGGGTTCGCTCGCCTCGGCGGGCGGGCTTTGGTACGCGTCCCGTCTCGTGCGTCCCATCAACCAGATCACCGAGACCGCTGAGGAGTTGCGCGCCGGCAATGCCGACGCGCGCACGGGGCTTGAGGGTGACGACGAGATCGGCTTTCTCGCGCGCACGCTCGATGAGATGGCCGACTCGATCCAGGCGGACCGGGAGATGGAGCGGCGGCTGACCGCCGACGTCGCGCACGAGCTCCGCACGCCACTGCAGGCGATCCAAGCTACCGTCGAAGCGATGCAGGACGGCGTCCTCCCTGCTGACGAGGAGCACCTCGGGGTCGTCCGCGACGAGACCCTGCGGCTGAGCCGACTAACCAACGCGATCCTCGAGCTGACGCGCCTCGAGCGCGGCGCCGTGCCGTTCACCATCCATCGCATCGACCTCGCCGAGCCCGTGCGCAATGCGGTAGAGACGCATCGGCTGCTGTTCGACACCTGCGAGCTGACGCTCAGCGTAGATCTCGCGGATGGCGTCTACATCCGTGGTGATGCCGACAGGCTTCAGCAGGCGGTCGGGAACCTGCTCTCGAACGCAGCGCGCTACACGCCGGAAGGCGGCCGCGTCGAGGTCGCGCTGCGCACCGACGGGCGCCAGGCCATCGTTTCGGTCGCCGACACGGGTATCGGTATCGACGAGGAGAACCTCGACCGCGTCTTCCAGCGGTTCTGGCGTGCCGATGACGCCCGCCACCGCTCGAGCGGTGGGCTGGGCATCGGCCTGGCTGTGGTGAAGGAGATCGCCGAGCGCCAGGGCGGATCGATCGGCGCTTCGCGTCGGGCGAGCGGCGGCAGCGTGTTCACCCTCCGCCTGCCGCTCGCGGTCTAGACACCGCGAACGAGCGCGAACCGCGGTCGCGACCTACTCCGAGCTCAGCGCGAGTGTCCCAACCTGCGAATCCTCGATGCGCACCCTTCCGCCTTCGATCACGGCGTAGCGGTACCGGTCCCTGCTCGGCGTTGTGTAGACGTCGGGGTCGATTAGGTAGAGGCCTTCTTCGGCGAACGCCTCGGCGACATCAGCCGACACCGGAGTGTGGCCCGCCACCTGCGTGACATTGCGAAGAACCTCCTGTGCCCGCAGGCCACGCGGTCGGAACCACAGCGGTCCGTCGAGGCCGAGCAGCCCCTCCCAATCGACTGCCCATCGGTCGACGGAAGCGCGCAGCGACTCGTCGAAGACCCTGTTGAGCCAGTCGGCGAACACCTCGATGTCGCCCCCGCACTCCTCGGTCAGAACTCCGATGTAGCGCGCCGGCACGCCGGCATGGGTGATCAGCACGCCCTCGACAGCGACTGCACACTTCCACGCCTCGTCACGCGGAGCATTCAGTACCCGTTCGCGCAGGTAGGGCTCGAACAGTGCGCTGTCGGGGTCGAATGGCGTGATGGGGTCTTCGAGCAGCACCGCGAGTTCGTGGTTACCGACGAGCACCGTCGATGCGTAGCGCTCGACGAGGTCGAGGCATGCCTGGGGTTCGGGCCCGCGATCGAGGAAGTCGCCGGTGAAGACGAACTGGTCCTTCTCGGGGTCGAATCCCGCATGCTGCAGGGCGTTCTCGATGAGCCACGGGTAGCCGTGGGCGTCACCCGTGACGATCGTCCGCATGACGAAGTTCACCTCCTCGGTGTGGTTCTGCGGTCGGGTGTGTTGCCGGGTGTGTGTCGGCTGGGGCGAGAGGACTCGATTCCGAGCACGATCAGGCGTCGGGAAGTGCCTCTTTCGGCACCGCGGTCAAGAACTCCTTGGCTTCCTCGGCGTCGACCTCGGAGTGCGGGCCCGCGATGGTCGCCATCGAAGCCATCACCTTCTCGAGGACGCGCGCGCCTCCCGCCATGAATCCGCGGGTCCACGCTGCCTTCTCGGTATCCGAGAGCTTGTCCCAGTCCTCGGGAAGCGCTTCGTGGGGGTCGATCCAGTTCAAGTCGGCCATTGCGAGGTCCTCTCGGTCGTATCTCTGAGTATGCCCCGTGCGGGCCGGAAGTCCCAAATACGGCACCTGCACCGCGGTCGTGCATGCCCGGACCGGGCGAGATGTCAGAGGACGGGGTTCGTGGCGCGGTCCCCCCGGGCCGCGCCACGATGTGACCAAGGGTGACTGCCGCCCGACGCGGCCTCTAGCTGGACCGTTCATCTAGCTCGCGGCCTTGTCCTGCTCGGGCGGGTCGTCGTCCTCGTCGGTCAGGTGCTCGTTGACTTCGAACCACGACTGGGCCGAGTCCGCCATGTGCGGCATGGCCGTCGCCCGGTACGCGCTGACCTGCTGGTTCAGTCGATCGTGCATCCTGCGGGCGCCCTTGTCCGAAGCGATCCAATTGCGCGCTCTATCCGCGGTGACGCCGACGCTCTGTGCCTCCGCGTACGCGTCCTGGTTGGCTCCCAGGTACACGAACTCGTAGCCGCGCTGCTCGCGATCGGCGATCATCTCGAAGACCCGGCGCTGGTCGAACTCGCGGCTCGCGTTCTCCAGCCCGTCGGTCATGACCACGAACAGCACCTGGTCCGGCCGTGTGTCGAGCTGCTCGAGGTACCGGTCGGCGATTCCGATCGACCGCGCGACTGCGTCGTACAGGGCAGTGCATCCGCTGGGCACGTAGTTGCCCGGCTCCATCTCGGGAACCTCGCGCAGCGGCACGCCGCAGCAGACCTCGTAGAACTGCGTGTCGAACATCGTGAGCGTGAGCCACGCCTCGCCGGCGTTCGAGCGCTGCGTCCTGAGGAACTCGTTGAAGCCGTCGATCGTCGCCGACCGCACTACGTCCATCGAGCCACTCTTGTCGAGAACGAAGTTGATGAGGATGCGGCCGTTCTCCCTCGGCCTTGGTGCGCTGCCGGGCCACTCCATATTGTTGGGCATAGGGACCTCCCCTTTCCGTCGCGACCGAATAAGTACCATCCGGGTCTGACATTCAGAGCCGAGGAGGTGTACCATCCAGTCGAAAGCCCTTGCCTATGAAGGCAAATTGCATGGTAGGATAGTGTTGCCTGTTCTGTCAATACCGATTTGCCACAATTGTCAAACTCAGAGCACCGGAGGTACCAAGTCATGGGTGCGAGCCACTTCGGCCTGATGCTCAGGCAGCTGCGCAAGGAGAGGGGCGCCACGTTGTCCGAGGTCGCGGAAGCGACGGGCATCAGCGTGCCGATGCTGTCGCGCATGGAGCGCGGCGAGCGGCTGCCGTCTTCGGACACCCTCAAGTCCATCTCGGCGTACTACGGGACCTCGGCTCGGTCGCTCGCCGAGGCCGCCGGCCAGCAGCACTCCCTCAACCGCTACCCGGACTCGTGGGGGCCCGAGCCTGAGACCGACCACCTGAGTTCTATCGCGCTGAACGAACTGACGACCCCTCAGGCGCCCGCGGCGATGGCACGGCCCAGCGTCCGCCGGGAGGCGGCGGTGTTCAGGGCGCAGCCCATCTCGGCGCTGTTCGAGCCGGAGGTGGAAGAGCCGTCGGGTGCGGTCGAGGACGCAACGCTCGCTGCGGAGGCCGCCGTCCGGCAGCTCGGCCGCGAGCTCCGGCGATCCGCCTCGGCGATGAGCGAGGAAGAGCGTGACCGCATCCGCGAAGAGATCCGCAGGCTCGGCGACGCGCTCAATGCCTACGGCGACGCCTCGTGGTGGGACGCGCCGTAGCTGGTTCACCGCCGGATCAGCCACGCATCGATTCCGCTGTACCACTGCCCCTTACGGGTGATCGAGAGAGTCGTGGCCTCGCCGTTCGGGGTGGTTGCCAAGCTCGCGCTCGCTGTTCGCTCATCGGCGAAAGATGCGATGCTACGTCTGTCTTCGTTGCCCGGGCGGCCTGCGCACGTCGGGCGCGGAACTAGGGAGGTCTGGTGGCGGCACAGCGGATACTCGTCGTCGACGACGAGGAATCGATCCTGAAGGTCGTTCGCTACGCGCTCGAGCAAGAGGGCTACGAAGTGCACGTGGCCCAGGATGCGGCAGGTGGCGAGTTCATCCTCGAGGAGGTTCACCCCGATCTGCTCGTGCTCGACGTCATGCTCCCCGGCAAGAGCGGCCTCGACCTCGCGCGCGACATCCGCGAGAAGTCGGACGTGCCTATCATCATGCTCTCGGCGAGGGGTGACGAGGTGGACCGCATCCTCGGGCTGGAGTTCGGTGCGGACGACTACGTCACCAAGCCATTCTCTCCCCGAGAGCTCGTGAGTCGGGTGAAGGCGATCCTGCGGCGGGCGCACGGGACGACGGACGCGCGCGAGTGCATCATGGTCGGCGACCTGGAGATCGACTGCGAGTCGCATCAGGTGCGGATGCGCGGCGAGCCGGTGCATCTGACCACCTCGGAGTACGGCATTCTGATGTTGCTCGGCAAGCATCCCGGGAAGGCCTACTCGAGACCTGCCATCCTTGCGGCGCTGTGGGACGAGTCGCCAGTGGGCGATGAACGTGCGGTCGACGTGCACATCCACAACATGCGCGAGAAGCTCGAGGCCGATCCGAAGAATCCCGAGTACTTGCTCACGGTCAGAGGCTTCGGCTACCGGCTCCGAGAGCCGTAAGGGTTCGCCGAGCATGGCAGCCGGCGACAGGAGACGGCGCAGGCCATCGGTCCGCCTGTGGCAGACCGAGCTGTTCATCGTCGTCATCGTGGTCGCGATCCTGATTCTGTCGAGCTCGCTCACCCAGGGGCTGCAGCGGACGCTCAGGCAGATGGGGGAGCAGCAGCAGCTCCGCAACGCCTCCGCGCTCGCCGCGCAGATTTCCGCCGAATTCCCCCTCACCGTCGAGAGCCGTGCGCGCGTGCGCGAGCAGGTCCGCAAGTTCAGGGTCATCTACGGCGACAACATCTGGGTGTACGACCGCGACGGTACGCTCATCGACTCGGTGTACAACCAAAGCCCGCCCGGTGCGGTTCTGCGCGAGGCCCGGCTCGAAGGACTCGCCGATTCGCCGCCCTACGCGAGCATGACGCTGAAGCCGGGTGGCTTCGCCGTCGCGGGCAAGGCGATCTACGACGAGAACCAACGCCGTGCGGGCAGTATCGTGCTCGCGCAGTCGGTCGACACTTCCCTTGCCGTGCTCAATGCGGTGCGCAGCAGGCTGTGGATCGCGTTCTGGGTCTCGCTCATCGTCGCGGGCCTGCTCGGCGTGGGGTTCTCGGAGTTCATCGGCCGACGCGTGCGGATGATGTCGAAGGCCGCCACGGCGATCGCCGCCGGCGACTTCGACCAACGTCTCCCCACTGGACTTGTCCCCGACGAGGTCTACGAACTCGCCGTGGCCTACAACCAGATGGCGGTGAAGCTCGGCGAGGCCTTCTCGGCGGTGCACGAGCGCGAGCAGGAGATCGCTGCGGTCGTCGAGTCTATGGCCGAGGGTGTCATCGCGTTCGACGCCGAGGGGATCGTGCGCGTCATCAACCCCGAGGCGGGCCGCCTGCTCGATGCCGAAACGACAGAGGCGGTCGGGGTCGCAGCCGAATCGCTGTGCGGCGAGGAGCACTGCCTCGACGCCGTGGACCGCGGCCTGCGCGGCGAGGCGGTGTCCGGCATCGCGACCTTTGGCGAGCGCACCGTGCTGCTGCACTGCACGCCGATACCCGGGGAAGACGCCGAGCCCGCGGGCGCCGTGCTCATCTTGTCCGACGTGACCGAGCAGAAGCGTCTCGAGGAAGCACAGCGGCGGTTCGTCGCGAACGCGAGCCACGAGATGCGCACGCCGATCGCCGCCCTCAAAGGCCTCCTCGAGCTGCTCACCGGTGGTGCCAAGGAGGATCCCCAGATCCTCGACGACTTCCTGAAGACCGCCCAGCTCGAGGTGGACCGCCTCGGCAGGCTCGTCGAGGACATGCTCACGCTCGCTCAGCTGGAGGCGGGCACCGTCGTGCTGCACCAGGAGTCGCTGCCCGTCACCGAGATGCTCGGCGAAGTGGCCGCGGTGATGCACCCGCTCGCCGAGCGCGGCGAGGTCACCCTGGCGGTGTCGCTCCCCGACGGGGACGTCGATGTCGTGTGCGACCGCCACCGCATCGTGCAGGTGCTCCTCGGCTTCGTCGACAACGCGCTCAAGCACACGTCGAAGGGCGGTCACGTCACGCTGACCGCCACGCTACGCGGGGACCACGTGGCGATCAGCGTCGCCGACGACGGGGTGGGGATCGAGCCCGAAGTGATCCCTCGGCTGTTCGACCGGTTCTACCGTGCCGACGAGGCGCGCGCGCAACCGAAGGGCACGGGACTGGGGCTCGCCATCGCGAAGGAGATCATCGAGGCCCATGACGGGCAGATCGCCATCGAGTCCGAGCCAGGACACGGTGCGACATTCGGATTCGAGCTCCCCAAGGCCTGACCTCTAGGGCGATCGCCCTGCTCACAATGCGTGCCGAGAGCCTAATCAAACCCTAAACGCGTACAAAGCCATACCTCATCTGCGCGGCGTAGATTCTCCTCGACAGGTGATGTGCCGATGCTGCGAACCGCAGTCGGCGACGAATCGATGGAGATGCGCCATGAACGATCAAGAGACCCGCTCCCTGGAGATCGAGAACGTCGAGAGGATGTTCGCCCGGGGTTTCGTCATCGCCGGCGGTGTCTTCTGGATGATCGCCGCTTTCGCCGGTCCCTTCGTCTTCGGCGAGACGACGGCCAGAGAAGCATTCGTGACCGCGATGTGGCCGCTGCTGGCTACCGTGGTGATCCTCCTGATCGGGTGGTACTACGAGCGCCTCGCGTCGTTCCTGTTGTTCGCCGGCTCGGCCGCCGTCTTCGCATGGGGCGTCATCTACGGCTGGGAGCCTGGCGTGTGGATGATCATGTCCGCCGTGCTCATCGCTCCGATGGTGATCGCCGGCGTGCTGTTCCTGCTGTCGAGCCACAGCGAGTCCATGTCCCTGCGGACCGAACCGCAGCGCGTGTCCGCTTCGGCACCGGCTACCCGCCCGTCCGCCTAGCACATCCCAACCGCCACTACTCACCGGGCTTCCATCACCGACCCGCGTGAGAGCGAAAGCTACCGCAGAGGGCGGGGCTCCGAGAGACCGGGGACCCGCCCTCACTCATGCTCACGGAACCCTAACGTTTCCAAAACGGCCTCCGAACCAACGCCGCCGAGTTCGGGGCGATACTCCAGGTAGTCCTCAAGTAGCACGGGGGGAAATGCCCCACCCGGTTGAGTCAGAAAGGAGAGGACGATGAGCCTCTTCGTGGTCGCGATA
>CAYHCN010000014.1:8741-15079 GCA_964354945.1 uncultured Eubacteriales bacterium | reverse complement strand
GGCGATCTCGTCGCGGCTGGTGCCCACTGCCTGTTCGACCCCGGCTGCCGCCTCCACCTCGGGTTCGGCCACGATTCCCGCAGATACCGCCTCAGACTGGACAACCTCGGCTTCGAGAGCCGTCGTTGGCGCATCACTGACGTCCTCGCCCGGAGCTTCTGAGAACTCGACCGGCACCTCGGGCGACGGCTCGGTATCGACGGCGTCCGGCTCGACTAGAACCGACTCGAGAGCCCGATCCTCGTCGACCGAGTCCTCTATCGGTGCGACGGCAGGCTCTACGAGCTCGATGTCCGGGATACGCCCCTCCTCCACGCCCACTGTGTCCTCGCCAGACTGGGTGTCCCAAGGCCACTCGATGACGACTCCGCCTAGTGCCTCGGTTGTCCCATTCGCAGACTCTCCGCCAAGCGAATGGCCAGCAGTCGACTCGGAAACGCTGGCCGGCGGCTCGGGGATATCGGGCTGCCACGAGCCGAGCTCCGACGGCATCGTCGCAGCCTCGTAGGACGCCGCGGCCGCAGTGTCCGCGGCGGGCTCGACGTGGTCCTGGGGCTGAGCCTCGGTTTCCATGGCGGTCTGTGTCTCGAGCATCCAGTCGGGCGCGTCAACGGCGCCCGAAGGTTCTGAGATGCCGAGGCGCTCGTCGACCGACACGGCGGGCTCGGGCTGTTCGGTCACCGCCGGCATCACCAGATCGCCGAAGACCTCGTCGACGACAGGCGCGTCCGCGGGAGCTTCGCTCTCGAGGACCGCGTCGGCGATGGCGGACTCGACCATGAGGGCAGAGACCGAGAACGACACGGGCTCCTCCGCCTGGGCGGGAGCCTCCTCGGTGGCGACGTCTGGTTCGAAGCTCGCGACCTCATCCAACGGCTCGGTGGTCTCCACCAACGGCTCGGCTGCCTCACCCGGGAGGCCCCCGCCCTCGAGCTCAGCAAGTATCTCCTCGGCGATGGCCTCTCCGATCGCCACGTCCTCGATCGCGTAGGGCTCGAGCTGGACCTCGTCGACGAGATCATTGACTGCGGGCTCCGGTTCCTCGACCGGCCCCGGCTCGTCGTACGCGACGGGTCCCTCGATCGCTTCGACGGAAGCTGCGGTCTCAGGCTCCCCGAACGCTTCCAGTTCCTCGGCGACGTCGAGCTCCACGATCGGCTCGATCTCCTCGCCGACGACGCCGTCCCCCACCAGCTCGACCACGTCTTCGTTTTCGAGTTCCTCGATGAGCGCCGAGGCTTCTGCGACGACCACTACCTCCTCGGCCGGCTCGACAGCCTCGATCGCCTCAGCCTCCTCGATCGCCTCGCTGGCGGGAGGGGCGGGTGTCTCGGGCTGCGTCGGGCGCACGAGCAGCACCGGCACGGCCGAGTCGAGGTCGACGACAAGCAGCTCGGCGTCCCAGTGAGCGAAGAGAGGTTCCCGTGTCGCCTCGGAGAGGGCGGACATCGCCGCCTGCCGGGACGGGAAGATTTCCGACGACACCAGCTGCAAGTTGCCGTCCGAGGTGCGTGCTACGACGAAAAAGGCCATGGTTAACACCCGTCTCGCTGATTGCAGGCGGTTCTCTTCAGGAGTATCGGACTGCGGGGGTGGATCCTAGAGCTGAGCTGCCCCCCGTCACAACACACTGTGAGCGTCGTCACGCCTCGTCGCAAGCATCGCGGATCGCCTTCAGGCGACTGAGGTTGACCTCATCCTTCTCCGGTGGGTCGCCAGGCATCTCGGTGACAGCGCACACGCCCGCGAGTTCAGGCGTGCACACCATCGCCGAGAAGCCCTTCGTGCCGATGAATCCGTCCCCGATCCACGCGTGCCGGTCCCGCCGAGAACCGCGCTCGAACAGGCAGTCGTTCGCGTGGACAAGGCCGAGACGATCGAGACCCACGGCGTCGGCGATCTCGTCGACGGCGGAGCGCCACCCCTCCGGGGTGTCGAGAGCGAAGCCGAACGCGAATGCGTGACACGTATCGAGGCACATCCCGAGTCGGTCGGCGGGTAGCCCGCTCGCGGCGATCGACTCCCCCAGTTGGTCGAACCCGCAGCCGAAGGTGGTTCCGCCGCCGGCTGTGTTCTCTAGAAGCAGTCGCGTGCCTGGCCACATCTCGCCCGCGAGATCGAACGCAAGCTCGAATGCCCTTGCGACCGCCTCCCCCACGCGCCTGGCGGCGGCCTCTACGTCGCCGTCGGGCGCGGTGCCGATGTGGGTCACCACTCCGTTCGCCCTGAGGATAGACCCTCGCGCGATCTCATCGGCAAGCGCAGCGATCGATCGCTCGCGGAGGACGGGCTCGTCGGTGGCGAGGTTGATGAGGTAGGCGGTGTGGGTGAATACCGGCCCGGGGAACTTCTCGGAGCGAAGCTCGTCGAATCGCTCGACCGCCACCAGGTTGGGAGGCGGACCCTGCCACTGGCGAGGGCTCTTGGCGAAGATCTGAGCGCACTCGGCACCGATCGAGACCAGGTAATCGACGGTCTTCTCGTATCCGGCGGCGACAGAGACATGGGCGCCGATGCGCACGCGCGACCTCCAGAGGCTTCAACGTGGTGGGACGAGGTTGCACGCAGTGTAGCGGCGAACCGTCAGAGCGAGGCACTACACTACAACGACGTGGCCGAACCGACGACACCCCCCTGGACCGGCAGAGCCGTCCTGCACGTGGACCTCGACGCGTTCTTCGCAGCGGTCGAGCAGCTAGACCATCCCCAGTGGCGCGGGAAGCCCGTGATCGTCGGCGGAGACCCCAGCCGCCGTGGGGTGGTGTCGACCGCGAGCTACGAAGCTCGGCGCTACGGCATCCGCTCGGCAATGCCGTCGGTTAGGGCGAAGGCCCTGTGCCCCGATGCAATCTGGGCACCCCCGCGCTTCCATCGCTACAAGGAGCTTGCAGAGCAGGTCCGCGCGATCTTCGCGAGCGAAAGCCCGCGAATGCAGCCCGTGTCCATCGACGAGGCGTACCTTGACGTGACGCCGGGTCGCTATGTCGCCGAGGACCCCGTCGAAATCGCGGAACGGATTCGGAACCGTATCGCGGAGCTCGGCATCACCGCATCCGTCGGCGTGGCGAGCACGAAGACCGTCGCCAAGATCGCCAGCGACCACGACAAGCCCGATGGCCTGACCGTGGTGAGACCAGGTGACGAAGCCGCGTTCCTCGCCCCCCTGCCCATCCGTGCAATGCCGGGCATCGGTCCCCGATCCGCCGAGCACCTGCAGGAACTGGGCATCCGCACGCTGGGCGACGTGGCCGGCCTCGATGACGAGACCGCGCGGCAGGTGCTTGGAAGCCACGGTCCCGGCCTTGTCCAGCGCGCGAGGGGCCGCGACACCCGCGAGGTCCACGAGGGTGCTCCCGTGAAGTCGGTGTCCAACGAGCGGACCTTCGCGCAGGACCTTCGGACCCCGTCAGAAGTCAACGGGGTTGTCGAGACCCTGCTTGCGAAGGTCTGCCGACGCCTTCGCGAAAAGGGCATCTCGGGGCGCACCCTGACGATCAAGATCAGGTTCTCCGACTTCACCACCAAGACAGTTCAGCGCACGCTCCCGACGCCGTCCGATGACGAGCTGGAACTGCTTCCGGTCGCGCACGAACTGGTTGCATCCGTGTGGAACCCCGGCGTCGGCGTGAGGCTGCTGGGCGTTGGGATCTCGGGGTTCAACGAGCGCGCAGAACAGCTGACCCTCGGCGAGGCAGACGCAACGGCCGCTACTGGCGGGCGGGTGCCTTCTCGCGGCCGCGGAGATCTGGTCCGCAGCATCGACGCGGTTCGCGAGCGCTTCGGTGACGAAGCAGTCCGCTTCGGACGCGAACTTGCGTCGCAGCGCCCGAAGCCGGAGGTATCGAGCGACGAACCTGACGAAACGGAGTGAACCGGCCGGCCTTTGCGTTCGTCTGAACTGCAAATCGGCAGGCGGTTCCCAAGGAGGAGACATGGGCTCCAAGGTCCTGCTCTTTGTCGGCGGTTTCGTGCTCGCGGTCTCTCTGGCTGCCTGTTCCCCGTCTCCCGCGGGCGTGAGCCCTTCGCGGCCGGTCGAGACGCCGCCAGCGTCGTCGGATTCCACAGCGCCCGCGGCGGGTTCGCGACTCGCCCCCGGTCTCTACGAGCTTGCTGATGGCAGCGCCCAAGCCATCGGTGTCCTCGAGTACCGCGACGTAGAGGGGGGGACGTGGGTAGTCGTGGGAACGGCTGATCTGTACAGCACGAAGCCTGCGGAAGCCATTGCCGTGATCGCCAACCCCAACGAGTTCGAGACGCAGCTCAAGCAGCTTCGGGGTCAGCTGGTCGCCGTGACCGGGACGAAGGCCGACGGAGCCTCCATCCGAATGGCCGGCCCTGAGATCAAGGTGAAGTCCATCGAGGCGATCAGGGACTCCGGTGGAGTAGCGGAGTAGCCGTGCGCCCGTGAGCTACCGGTTCGTCGGCTTGAGCGTCCCCCTGGCGTCGTAGGACCCATGCACCTCGGCGGCGAGGAGTTCTTCGGCTGCCTCGTCCCCCTCCGCATGAGCCCACGACTCCTCCTCGGGTGCTCCCGGCCCTCCGAGCGACGGCCCCATCGGCCCGGTCTTCACGCCCCGGCGGATCCTGATCGGTGCGCCGGCGTCGGTTCGCACGACGTAGGGCTTCACGTCCTCTGCGATGATGGCGAGACCGCGTTCGGGGTTGTTCTGGAGCGTCCCGTCGATGAGGTATGCGCGGTGGCGAACGATCGTCTCGCCCGCCCGATTGAGCGCATCCTCGAACACGACAACGTCAAGCAGGCCGGTGGGGTCCTCCAGAGTGAGGAAGCATGTCCGTTTCCCCGATCGCGTGCGGGGGGTCTGCGCCCGCTCGCGAACACCTACGACGCGCACCCGGCTTCGGTCCGGCAGGTTCGAAAGCTGACTCGCCCACGTCACTCCGCGTTCCTCGAGGTCGCGTTTCGCGAGCGCGAGGGGATGGTCGGTGAGCGACAGGCCGACGAGCTCGAGCTCCGCCGAGATGCGCCGTGCGGGGAGCCACCCACTGGCGTGAGAGGGATCCTCGGCGGGACGGGTCGGCGCCGGAGCAAGGAGGAGGACATCGTCACCGGCGACTCCCTCCTTCGCGAGGACCGCCTTGAGCTCGGGAAGCAGCGCGATTTGCTCGTCTCGTGTGGGGGGACGACCGGCTTCGGTGATCCCGAGGCCGTCGAGGGCTCCGATGCGGATGAGTGATGATGCCGCGGGAAGCTCGGCTTTGGTGCGGCGCAGGAAATCGGCGAGGTCACGGAAGGGCCTGATCCGGCGCTCGGCGGGAATCGCCGCAAGAAGCCGCTTTGTCATCTCGTGCACGTCGGTGAGCCCGACCCGTATGGCCCCGCCGTCCTGCTCCACGGTGTAGCTCGCTTCCGAGGCGTTCACGTGCGGGGCCAAGACCTTGATACCGTGGCGCCGTGCGTCGTTGACGATGAGCCGAGGCGAGTAGAACCCCATCGGCTCGTTGTTGAGGATCGCTGTCGCGAACTCGGCGGGAAAGTACGTCCGCAGCCACGCGCTCGCGTAGGACACCACCGCGAAGCACGCTGCGTGAGCCTTGTTGAAGCCGTAGGCGGCGAACCCCTCGAGCTGGCGGAATACCTCCTCGGCGACGTCGAGGTCGACCCCTCGTTCCAAGCACCGGTCGATGAAGTGCGCCCGTATGCGCTCCATCTCCTCACGAGAGCGGTTCTTGGTCATCGCGCGGCGGAGCGAGTCCGCCTCGGCGAGGTCGAAGCCGGCGACCGCGCGTGCCACGAGGAGCACCTGCTCCTGGTAGACGATGACGCCGTAGGTGTCGTCGAGGACCTCGGCCATCGCCGGGTGCGGCACGGTGACCTCCTCGATACCGTGACGACGCCGGATGAACGGGGTGATCATCTCGGCTTCGAGAGGGCCGGGTCGAAACAGCGAGATCTGGGCGATGATGTCGTCGAACCGCGACGAGCGCAGGCGGTTGGAGAGGTTTCGCTGCCCGCTCGACTCGAGCTGGAACATCCCTACGTTGTCCGCTCGGGATATCTGCTCGTAGACCTTGGGGTCGTCGGGTGTGAGCTCGAACGGCTCGGGTACCGCTTCAACGCCCACCCGCTCGCGGGCCAGCTCGACGGCACCCGAGATCGCTGAGTGCATCCGCAGCCCCAGGATGTCCATCTTCACCAACCCGAGCGCATCCACGTCGTCTTTGTCGTACTGCGACACCACCACGCCCTTGGCCGCCCACTGCAGCGGGGTCCACGACGCGATCGGGTCGCGGGTGATGATGAACCCGCCGAGATGGGTGCCCAGATGCATCGGGGTGTGGTCGAACTGCTCGGCGAGCTCGACGAGCATGCCGTAGGC
>CAYHCN010000014.1:0-8641 GCA_964354945.1 uncultured Eubacteriales bacterium | reverse complement strand
TTCGCGAAGTCGACGATCTCTTTGACGATGAGGAAGTACTCCGAGAACCCCATCGTGTCGGTGAGGTTGAGCTCGTGCTCGAGGCGCCGGATCGCCTCGGGAACCATGGGGGTGTAGCGCCGTTCGAGCCCCCGCCACGCTTCCTTCGCGAGCACGGAATATGGGGTCTCGCCGCGGGGGATCTCGGCGGTCGGGAAGTGGAACTGCCCCAGCGGCAGTTCGCAGTCGCATTTGGCCGCGATCTCGAGCGTTGTGTCGCATGCGCGCGATAGCCCCTCGAACATCGAGCGCATCTCCGAGGCGGGCTTGAGCCACAGCTCGGCATTGGGGCGATGGTACGGCCCTGGCAGCGCCTGGCGTGCGCCTGCCGAGGCGAGGATGTCGTGAAGGCGGAACTCCTCGCTTCGCACGTAGTGCACGTCGTTGGTGGCGACCACGGGCAGACCGAGGTCCTCGGCGGCTTGAACGAGCCCGGAGACGAGGCGGGGACCTTCGGTGGTCAACTGATGGACTAGCTCGACGTAGAAGTCACCGGGCTCGAAGCAGCCGGCGAGCCGACGGAGCGCCTCTCGGGCGCGTCCGGGTGCTCCGCCGGTGAGCGCCATCGCTGCCTCGCCGTTCGGGCATCCCGAGAGCCCGATCAGCCCGCCGGAGAACTGCGCGAGGTCGGCGAGCGACACCACGGAGGGGATATCGGGCCCGCGCAGATGCGTCCGCGACAGCAAACGACACAGGTTGCGGTATCCGTCGAAGCTCTTGGTGAGCAAGGTGAGGTGGAACCCCGCCGCCGAGGCCCGCCCGAACCCGACGCTCGCAGGGAGCACGAGCCGCTTATCGGGCGGCAGGTCGCCTTCCTCGCCGAGGATGCCGGCAGCCTCGACCACGACCTCGCACCCGATGATGGGTTTGATGCCGGCCCGCTTCGCCTTCTCGTAGAACCGGATCGCGCCCGATAGCCCTTGGTGGTCGGTCAGGGCCAGTGCGGGCATCTCGAGTTCGCAGGCGCGTTCGACGAGCGAGTCGAGCGACGCAGCACCGTCCATGAAGCTGAAGCTCGAGTGGACATGAAGGTGGACGAATCCGCCGGGCATCTAAACCTCGACCTACTCTCTAGTCCTGTATCCCGACAAGAAGCCACGCATGCTCGAGCCGGTCATACGCGAGGTCGTACACCCCTCCACGTGCGAGGACCCGCCAGAACCGCCGAGACACCCGCCGTGAGCGGTCCCACCACGATCGCTCCGAGGCCCACACCTGCACGATGCCGTCGACCCGGTAGTGCTTGCCGCCTCTGTCGAACGCCAGCGGGCACTGTCGCTCGGCGTCCCACGTCACCT
Organism: uncultured Eubacteriales bacterium; assembly: GCA_964354945.1. GTDB lineage: Bacteria > Actinomycetota > Coriobacteriia > Anaerosomatales > CAVXGS01 > CAVXGS01. The sequence continues at coordinate 7,304 of CAYHCN010000014.1, read as the reverse complement.
CGATGGGCTCCTCGGCGCGCTTCGCGGCACACGTCCCGTCGCGCCTGAGCAGGTCCGAGGCCCGCATGATCCACGGGCTCTTGAGGAGCTCCATGACGATGGGCAGACGGGCGTGCTGCTCGTCCCACAGCTCCATGGGCTGGCCGGCAGGTGTCGCGTCGTAGCGTTTGATGGCTGCATTACGGCCCATATCAGGCGGCGGCCCCCTTTGTGAGTGCAGAGACATGCAGGTCGATAGCGTTAAACGGGCGGAAGACCACGCCGTTTTCACCATCGCGCCCGGAGCCTGTGAGGGTCTTCACTATATCGAACATATGTTCGATTGTATATGCCACTCTGACACGCGATCACGCGCATGAAGCGAGGGTTTCGAGCGCGGGGAATCGCGGCTACGCATGCCTCTCAGACAGGCGCGCGAAGGGACGGGTGCGGAGGCGGTGGAGCGGCCCTAGGCCGCGGTCACCAGCACCAGTGCGGCGATCTCGCGAGCCAGAGGTATCTGGCGCTCCCCCACCTCGACGAGCAACGGCCCCCCGAACGGAGCCACCTCGATGACACGCACTGCGGCGCCGGGCTTGAGCCCGACCTCCTGGAGGTACGCGAGGACCGCATCGTCGTTCTCGGCGACCTGGACGACTCGTACGGTCGAGTCGGCAGCGATCGTCGATAGTGCGACACCGGAGACGACGCGGACGGTCCCGTCGGCCGAAGGGATGGGGTGACCGTGAGGGCACACCTCGGGGTTGTCGAGATACGTCTCGAGTGCTGCAAGCACGCGGGGAGACAGCGCGTGCTCGAGGAGGCAGGCGTCCTCGTGCACGTCATGCCAATCGATGCCGAGCACGTCGACGAGGAACCGCTCGGCGATGCGATGGCGGCGGATGATGTCGAGGGAGTGAGCAGTCCCCGCATCGGTGAGCAGCACATCGGTGCCCTCCCGCCGGATAAGTCCCGCCGACTCGAGCCGCTTGAGCGTGTTGGTAACCGTCGGACCCGATACGCCGATCTCCTCGGCGATCTGCGTGGGCTTGACCGGACCATGCTGAGAGAGCTTGTAGATGGTCTCGAGATACTCCTCGAGCGTGGCGGTCGGCATTGATCTACTCCTGGGAACGGTGCTCGGAGACTCATCATCACGCACTCTAAAGCATGTCGATTCTCGATGTTCGGGGCGGCTTCTGTGGGTGACCTGTGGACACCCTGTGGGCAGATTCGACGCCTTCGTCCCGGCCCCTCCGCCCAGTATCGTCATGACACCATTCGTCATTCCCAGACTATCGTTTGACTCTGCATCCATACCGCTCATCACGAAATCGCGCATTCTTCGAGAAAGCGGTTGACCGCCCTGGGAGGCACCTGTAACGTACGTCGTGTCCCGAGAGGTCGGACGCAGCGGACTTCGGAAGTCGGTGTACCAGTAGCCGCCGAAGATGTTCCCGAGGAAGGTCGACGAACCGCGAGGTGGGTCGGTCCGGAACGGGGGCTCGGAGGAGGGAAACGGGAAGCCGGTCGAGTAGGAGCCTCCCGCAGGCGAGGTCTCTCGGGACACCTCTATTGTGTCCTCGAACGACCCCTCGACGAGGGGTCGTTTCGCTTCTCCCCGGCCGTTTCAGCCGGAACGGAGCGCGCGTCTGCGAGTATCTAGCTGGCGCCTCGATAGGTGATCTTGGCGATCGGCGACTCCCAGACCGACACGGCGACGACCTTCACTCGATCGCCTACGCGCTCGGCGAGCTCCTCGAAGAGCACCTTGGCGAGGTTCTCGGCCGTGGTGTTCAGCACGTCGAACGGGGGAACGTCGTTCAGGTAGGCGTGGTCGTAGGGTTCGAGGACCTCCGTGAGATCGGCCTTCAGCTGCTTGAAGTCGTACACGATCCCGATCTCATCGAGCTCGAGGCCCTCGACGCTGACCTCGACGTCCCACGTGTGGCCGTGAAGATTCCGGCACTCGCCGGGGTAGTCGCGAATCGCGTGCGCCGCGTCGAAGTGCCCTTTGATCGTGAGCTCGTACACGTTGGCTCCCCTAGTCCTCCACGACCTAGAACAGCGATTCCTGGTTCGGCGAACCGCCCGGAGCACACAGCGGGCCTCCCACATTCGCACGGACGTCCATCGCCTCGTTCGCGAGCGCATCTGCCAGCTTGTTCTCCTCGCGACGCACGTGCCTGACTTCGAATGCCGAGAACTCCCGACGAAGCTGCATCGCCTTGAGGAACAGTGGCTTCAATCCGGCGTTCTTGACCTTATAGGCGCCTAGAAGCTGCTTGACGATCAGCTCGGAGTCCATGAGCACAAGGATGTCGTCGATGCCCGCCGCCTGAGCGTTCTCTAGACCCCACACTAGCGCCTCATACTCGGCCACATTGTTGGTAGCTTCGCCGAGATAGCGCCCCCCACACGCGATGCGACCCGATTCGTTCTCGAGCACGAATGCTGCCCCCGCGGGCCCCGGGTTCCCCCGCGCCCCCCCGTCTGTGCGCAGTACGGCCTTGCTCATGAGTCCTCGGAGACGACGATGAGACGCTTGCACTCCGGGCAGATGCCGACATCCGAGGCGGAGCCGCGCAGCTCCTTGATACGCTCGGCGGGCAGCTCCATCCGGCACGCGGAGCACGTCGAGCCTTCGAGCTTGCCCACGCCGATCCCGCCCTTCTGGTCCCGGATCGCGCGATAGCGCTCCAGGGTCTCGGGCGAGAGTTGACTTGCGTAGGCGTCGCGACGCGCGTTGAGCGTCGCGATGTCGGACTGGAGCTTGCCGCCCTCGGCCTTGAACTGCTCGACGAGCGACGCCTCCTTGGCACCAAGCTGCGCCAAAGCCGCGTCGACCTTGTCGAGCTGCCCCCCTGCCTTGTCGATGCGTTCCATGAGCTGCAGCGACAGCATCTCGACCTTGTCGCGCCGGCGCTTCAGGCCGTCCATCTCGCGAGTGATCGCCTGGACCATGCGGTGGTCGCTCGTCTCCATGACCTTCTTCTGCTCGGTCGCGAGCTTCTCGGTGAGGTTGGATATCTCGTCCTGGTGGGCGCGCAGCTCAGCCTCGAGTTTCGAGACGAGCAGTTCGGCCTTCCCTCGCAGCTGCTGGACCTCGGCGATCTTGGCCCGGGTCTCGAGGATCGCGCGCTTCTCGGGCAGCTCGTCGAGACGCTTCTCCGCGCGCATCACCTCGAGGTCGAGGTTCTGCAGCGCGAGCAATGCGTCTGATTCAGCCATCTAGTCGCTCCTCGCCGGTGCGCATTGTCGGGGTCCACCATCCGTAGGCGGGGGATTCAACGGTCACAGACGCCGGGTCGAGGCCCGGAGTCCGCCGCACAGCGTCCGAAAGTACCCCCACGAGCGGCCACTCAGACACGTCGTGACCCAGTTCGACGATGGCCAGCCCCCCCGCAGCCATCGCGTCATGGTAGCGCACCTCACCAGCGACGAGTACGTCGGCTCCTCGAAGCCGAGCATCGCCGATCAGAGAGCCCGCTGAGCCTGTCGCGGTGGCCACGGTGGAGATCGTTCGCTCGGGGTCGCCCCACACTCGAGGCGTAGCTCCGAAGACCTCGACACACCGCGTGACCAAGGCGGCAAGCGTCGTGTGATCGGCGGCCTGCGAGAGCATGCCCAAGCACGCATCGTTCCTCGCGAGCTGGCATTCGGTAGCCGTGACGAGCGGTTCTTCGTACGGATGCGCGACTGTGCAGACGTGGACGACCTGCGATGCCAGGGCAGGTGCGCACACCATCTCGACGCGCTCCTCGGCGACTGACTCCGATTCTCCGGGGCGTCCGATAGCCGGCACCCCGTCCACGGGGACCGTGTAGCTGCCTTCGCCCTCGACCGAGAAGGAACAGCCGGTGTACTCGCCGATCCTGCCCGCCCCCGCGTCGGCCATCGCAGCGCGGACGGCGTCCGCGTGACTCGACGGAACGTAGGTGGTCACGACCGCCATCGTCATCAGCCCCGTTTCGAGGGGCTCGAGCGCAGCGAGCCCGAGGAGTTCGGGCAACCGGCGCTGACCCGCGGCGTCCCGGTCCAGGTTCGTGTGGGCATTGATGAGAGCGACTCCGGCATCAAGTGCGGCGAAGAGGACCCCGGAGGCGCCGCCACCCGACACGATCGACGTGGGAATCGCCAGAGCCGCGGGATGGTGAGTCACCACCACGTTCTGCCCGGCCGTGGCGGCGCGAGCAATCACGTCGAGCGTGGGGTCGAGCGCCAGTCGGACGCCCGTCACGCTGCGACTCCTGTCGCCGACAAGCAGTCCGTTCCGGTCCCACGCTTCGGCACGGGTGAGCGGGAATCGCTCGGCGATGATCGCTTCGACATCGCCGACAGTGGGGCTCACAGCGGCACCTCGCTCATGCGGCGTCCCTCGAACCATGCGACGCAGTCGTAGCCCACAGCCCGCAGCGCGGTCCGGGCCTCGTCGAAGCAGTACCCGACCTCTGAAGGTGCATGGGCGTCCGATCCGAGCGTGACCGGCACGCCATGGCGCCTGAGGGCCATCAGGAATGCGTCGCCTGGGTACAGCTCGCCAACGGGCTTTCGGAGACCGGCTGTGGACACCTCCGCTGCAACGCCGGCCTCGGCAAACGCGCGAGCCGCCTCGTCGTAGAGGAGCTCCGGGTCCGACGCTGGACGGTGACCGAACTTCTTCACCAGATCCGGGTGGGCCATCACGTCGAACAACCCGCTGCAGGCGGCGTCGATCAGCAGGTCGAAGTAGCGCTCCCACGTCGCATCGACGTCACGGCGGCTCCACTCGGCGACCAAGGACGGGTCGTCGAACGCCCACAAGTCGAGGAAGTGGACCGCGCCAAGCACGACATCCCACGGCTGAGAGCCGAGCAGATCGCGAACGTAGTCAAGGCGTCCGGGAAGCCAGTCGGCCTCGATCCCGACTGCCACTCTGACGCCTTCGCATGCCTGAGCCTCGACCTCTCGGCAGTACGCCGGAAGCTCCACCGCGGGCATTGAGTACTCGCGGGCAGGATCCAGCTCGTCGGGCAGCGGCAAGTGCTCCGTCATCGCGATACCCGACAAGCCCCGGGACCGAGCACACGCGACGTACTCAGCGACGTTGCCGGTACCGTGACCGCAGCGGGCGGTGTGGACGTGGCAGTCTACGAGGCCGTCCATACGATGGCTCCTCCCCCAACCACGAGATCTTCCCGATAGCATACGACAGCCTGTCCCGGCGCCACCCCAGCCACGGGCTGGCCAAGGACGACCGAGAGCTGCGACCCCTCGAGCTCGGCGCGAGCGTGCACCGGCCGCGCCCGGTAGCGCACCTGCGCTTCGACGCTGGCGGACCGCCCGCCGTGCCACACGACCTCGTCAGCGACGATCCCGGTCACCCGGTCGGCGCCTTCGGGACCGACCACGACACGGTTGGCGCCGGCATCGATCGCGGTCACGAACCACGGGCCTCCCGCCAGCCCCAGGCCTTTGCGCTGCCCGATCGTATAGCGACCGATCCCCTCGTGACCGCCGAGAACGCGCCCCTCGTGGTCCACGATGTCTCCGGGAGTGAGAGCCGCGGGGGCCCGCTTCTCCAGCACGGGCACAGGACCTTCGGGAGCGAAGCACGCATCCTGGCTTTCCGCCTTGCGCGCCACCGGCAACCCGAACCGCTCGGCAAACGCGCGGACCTCGGTCTTGGTGAGCTCGCCGACGGGGAAGAGCACGTGCTCGAGCTGGGTCCGGGTCAGTCGGTAGAGGAAGTAGCTTTGGTCCTTGTCGGCATCGACGCCGCGCGCGAGCCACGGCGTGCCACGCTCGTCCTTGATGATCCTCGCGTAGTGGCCGGTCGCGAGCGCTTCTGCACCCTGGAGCGACACGCGCGCGAGCAGGTCCGAGAACTTCAGCCGGTCGTTGCAGACGATGCACGGGCTGGGCGTCTTGCCGGCGGCGTAGGCCGCAGCGTAGGCGTCGACCACCTCGCGATCGAACAGGTCGCGGTAGTTGAGCGTGTAGTGGGGGATGCCGAGCAGGTCGCAGACGCGCTTCGCGTCGCGCACCGCGCTCACCGAACAGCAGCCATTCTCGGCGTCGGATGCCTCCCACAGCTGCATCGTGACGCCGGTGACTTCGTGGCCCTGCTCGAGAAGCAGTGCGGCGGCGACCGAAGAATCGACGCCGCCGCTCATAGCTACGAATACGCGCATGGCTTCCTATCCCGCCTAGCGGGTGGGGCGCTTGCGTGAGCGCGCGCCACGCCTACTCGTGCTCGTCGTGGTCGTGGTCCTCATCGGAGTGCGGGTCGTAGTTGGGGTCGGCGCTCTTGATCTCGCCCGAGATCGGCTCGCGACCGTGCTTCTTGAGGTAGTCGTCAACGGCGACCTTGAGGCCGTCGGTCGCCAGCACCGAGCAGTGCATCTTCGCGGGCGGCAGACCGCCCAGCTCGTCGGCGACCTGCTGCTTCGAGATATGAGCGGCTTCCTCGAGGGTCATGCCCTTGGCCATCTCGGTGACGATCGAGCTCGTGGCGATCGCCGCGCCGCACCCGAGCGTCTGGAACCTGATGTCGTCGATGTGCTCGGAGTCATCGAGCCTGAAGGTGATCTTCATGATGTCGCCGCACACCGGGTTGCCGACCTCACCGACGCCGTCGGCATCTTCGATGACGCCGACGTTGCGGGGGTTGTTGAAGTGGTCCATGACCTTCTCGCTGTAGAGCACTCGATGTCTCCTTCACATCTTGATGGCGGGCAGCGGTGCCTCGCCACTCAGCCACATCCTGACGGCCTACGGGCGCGCACTATGCCCCCGAGCCGAACATCTTCTGGTACACCGGCGACATGGCCCGCAGCCTCTCCACGATCGGCGGGAACACCTCCAGGAACTTGTCGACATGCTCTTCGGTGCTGTACCTGCCCATGGAGATGCGGAGCGACCCGTGGGCGATCTCGGGCGGGCAGCCGATGGACAGAAGCACGTGGCTCGGCTCGAGCGAGCCTGACGAGCACGCGGATCCCGTCGACACCGCGAAGCCGAGGTTGTCCAGCTGCAGCAGCATCGCCTCGCCTTCGACGCCCTTGATCAGCAGCGACGCAATGCCAGGGATGCGCTCGCCCTCCCCGTTCACCGACGTCTCGATGTTCTCGAGTCGTGAGATCACGCCTTCGGTGATCTTGTCGCGCAGGCCGGCCAACCGGACCGCCTCATCGGCCTGGGAGTCCACCATGAGCTGCAGCGCTGTCGCGAACCCGATGGAGCCGGCGACGTTCTGGGTGCCGCTGCGCTTGCGGAACTCCTGGCCTCCGCCACGCAAGAACGGGTTGAACGGCGTGCGCTTGCGCAGGTACAGCACGCCGATG
>CAYHCN010000013.1:6459-15086 GCA_964354945.1 uncultured Eubacteriales bacterium | reverse complement strand
CCTCACCGAGAGGAACAAGGACTTCCTGCTTAGTCACGGCTACATCAAGAACGACTTCGATGTGAACGAGTGGGCCGCTCCCGAGTTCTTCGAGAAGGCTGCCCAAGAGCTAGTCGAAGACGAGTGGAAGAAGCGCAGCATGGCCAAGCTGCCGCAGCCGGTCTCTCTGCAGGAAGCCATGGAGCTGCGGCTCGGCTAGCCCCAGCACTGAGCGAAGTCACGAGGCGCGATCCGACAGATGCGCCGGTGCCGCAAGAGGAACGGCACCGGTGTACTGCTCGGAAGAGAGGAAACGACAATGAGCGATCAAGTCGAACAGGAAGTCCCCGAGTCGAACAAGACGGCGCTCGAGCTGTATGCGACCCCGCGCGAGGCGTATGAGCTCTGGAGGGACGACTGCGACGGCGTCCACATCCTCGACGTCCGGACCTTCGAGGAGTACGTCTTCGGCGGCCACGTCGAGTGCGCCAAGAACTTCCCCCTGGTGTTCCCGCGGTTCGACCCCGAAGGCCCCTCGATGCCGGGCAGGCCACCGGGATGCTCCGGCGAGCTAAACCCCGACTTCGTGGCGAAGGTCAGGGAGACGTACGCCCCTGACGACAAGATCCTGGTCATGTGCGCGACCGGTGGTCGGGGCGCAATGGCGGTGAACCTGCTCGCGAAGGAGGGGTTCAGCAACGTCTACAACATCGTGAATGGCTTCGAGGGCGACCGGGTCGACGACCCCGGGAGCGTCTATCACGGCAAGCATATGCGCAATGGCTGGAAGAACGAAGGGCTGCCATGGGGGTACGACTTCCACCCCGATCTGATGTGGGCGGAGCCGGCCGACAAGTAGTCATACAGCCACCGCCCGGTTGTCCGGCAATTCTCTAACCGATGGGTAAGATGACCTGTAGTGGCGCCGAAGGCGCGCCACCGCACTGGATCTAGAGGGGGATTGCCGGGTGAACAAGGGGGTGCGAGTACTACTTGTAGTCACATTCGCGGTCGTGCTGAGTGGGGCGCTCGGCGGCTGTACGCAGCAGCAGGAGAGCACCGTGGACGCGGCCCAGCAGCAGATCGACCAGACGACGTCTCAGAAACAGGCGTCGCTCGACGCCACGATCAACGCGGTGCAGGACAAGGTCAAGCAGCTTTCCTCGGCGGCGGGCGATCTCGAGGCACGCGTGAACGGGCTTCAGCTCAACAGCGACCTCCAGGAGATCCAGCGCAAGCTCACCGCCGCGGTCGGCGAGGCGGGCGACAAGAAGAAGGCCGCGCTCGACGAGATCGCGAACGCGTTCAACGACCTGATCTCGAGGGTCGACACGGCGGCCGGCAAGCTGCCGGAAGGCGGGCCCGTGCGCACCAAGCTCGAGGAGTTCTCGGCGAAGCTGAAGAACGCGCAGACGAGCCTGACCGAGGCTGCCGCAAGCATGGAGGCTTCATCGACGCCCTAGCGCGTCGTCACGTCACAACCGTAGCGAACGGAAGAAAGGGAGGGGTGGAGCAATGGCAGATCCGAGCATCGAAGAACTCGGTCCTGTGGACTACCTGGTCGTGGAGTTCCCCTTGGATAAGGCGGACTTCTCCGGCGAGGCCATGCAGGAGCTGAAGTCGCTCGTCGACAAGGGCCTCATCCGGGTCCTCGACTTGATCTTCATCCACAAGCTGGATGACGGCTCGATCGAGGCCTTCGAGGCCCACGAGTACGGACAGGCCGGGGTGCTTGCCGAGCTCGACGCGCTCGCGCTCGAGCTGCTCGCCGAGGAAGACGTGGATGCGCTCGCCGCGGCCGTCGAGCCGAACACCGCGGCCGCGATTCTCGTGTGGGAGAACAGCTGGGCTGCTCCATTCGGGGCAGCGGTTCGTCGCGCCGGCGGTCAGCTCGTGGCTGACGGGCGCATCCCCGTTCAGGGGATCCTCGCCGCCATCGAGGCGGATATCGACGAAACGGAAGGAGCCTAGGATGCCTCTGGGTCCAGGACGCGTAGGTAGACGGGGCGTCGTCGGCGCACCGGTCGCACGCACCGCCGCGGTTGTCGGCACGACCGCTGTCGTCGCCCACGGCGTGCGTCGTCGGGGCGACCGCCGAGACGACCGGCGGGACGATCGTCAGGACAGGCGCTAGAACAGCGAAGCTCACCCAGTGAGCCACATGAGTGGAACGGGACCCCGCGGGGTCCCGTTCGTGTGTTCGTGCGTTTCGGCAGCCTCCTAGTCCGCGGCGGCCGTTCCGGGGTCCGGCGGGAGCGAAAGATCGGCGATGACCTCGGCGATACTCGTGAGCTGGCGACGAACCTCGGCTATGTCCTCATCCTGCAGGTCGCAGATCTGAGGGAGCCACGACTCCAGTCCGACCCAACCGTAAGCGAGTGCGATGATCGCCGCGACCACGATGCGAGAATCCAGGGCCTCCAACGGCGGTCGGCGCTTCAAACCGCTTGCGGCGGCCTTCCTCGCTAGCTCAACGAGCATGTGGCCGGTATCGATCCGCTCTTGCAGGGAGGTGTATTCCACCCCGTCCATCGCAGAGCGAAGCATCGTCAGGCTGTGCAGCCGACGATCGAGAACGTCCGGGAAGAGCACGCTCATCACCTCGCGGAGTTCGGCGATCTCGCGAATGACGGCTTGGCGGTCTGGCGCGTTGCGCTGGACCACAGCGTTGAACAGGTCGTCCTTCGAGCCGACGTACTGGTGCACCAGCGCATGCGTGACCCCGGCTTTCTCGGCGATCTCGCGCACGGTGACGTCACTGGGGTTTCGAGAGGCAAAGAGCTCCTCGGCGGCGTCGAGGATGCGAGTCGTGGTCTCTTCGCGCGTCGCGCGCGCAACCCTGTCCGACCCCTTGGAACCCTGGCCCTCGCTCATCGCCGTCTTCCCCGAGTTGGATCGACCCTAGTCGGCCGGTTCTGCGTTCGCCGGATTGCCTTGGTAGGGATGCTTGCCGCTGCTCATGAGGTAGCTCAAACCAAGGGTGCTATCCGAGGATTCGAGTGCGAGCCGGACGATCATGGTCATCGGCACCGAGAGGATCGCCCCCACCGGACCGAGGATGAAGCCCCAGAACATAAGCGAGCCGAACACGATCGCGGGCGAGAGGTCCGTGCCCTCCCCCATTTGCCTGGGCAGGATGATGTTCTGGATGCCGCCGTTGATGACGATGAACGCCACGATCACGATCGCCGCAGCCTGGGGTCCGGACACCAGCAAGGCCATGAGCGCTGGGCCAACCAACGACAGCAGGAACCCGACGCTCGGGATGAACCCGAAGAGGAAGGCGAGCGCGCCCCACAAGACGGCGTAGGGGACTCCCATCACCACCAGGAGCACGGTGTCGGTGACGCCGACAAGCAGATTGACCCACGCGGTGACCACAACGTAGTTGCGGACGTTGTTCACGAAGCGATCCATCGGCTCCCGCCGCGTGGGTAGCGAGATCGCCTTCACCTTCGCCGGCATGTGCGTCGCCTCTGCCAGCATGAAGACGGCGAGCGCGAGCATGAACCCGAAGCTGGCGAACCCGCTCAACAGCCACTTCGCAGCGTTCGCCACCGCTTGGGCAATCGCACTCGTGTCCGTCGACGGGTTCGACTCGATGCTCGCCTTGCTGATTCCCAGTGAGGCAAGGGACTGCGTGATCTGCTTCTGCAGCTCGTCGAACTGCGCCTGGTACTGCGGCAGACTCTGGATGAACGAGTTCAGGCTCGCGGTCAGCACGAGGAGCACGAGGCCGATCGTGAGCACCAAGCCCACAACGGTGATGAGGAAGGCCCACAGCGGGCGAAGCCCGCGACGAATGAGCCACGCCTGAACCGGCGCGACCGCCACAGTGATGACGAACGCCATGAGGAACTGGCTGATGATCTGGTTGGCGCCGTGGACGGCGGCGAGAATGACGGCGACTGCCGCCACACCTACAGCCATGATTAGAAACGAGCCGTTCTTCTGCTCCTCGGGCATTGGCGGGCACCCTGTTCTCGTAGCACGGTGGTCAACACGACCTGACTTACCTCATGGTAACCTTCCGCGCGTAAGGTGCGAGCGGGAACGATCGAGATCACGAGGTAGCCGATGACCCCATTGGTGGCGATCTCCGCGCTGCTCCTCCTCTACGCGGCGCTCTCACGACGGCTGGAACGATTCTGGATCTCCGCCGCGATGGCCTTCATGCTCGCTGGCGCACTCTTCAGTGCGGCGCGCGTCACCGGGTTCGACGGCAGCGCTTCCCCGGAATCGATCAAGCTCCTTGCGGAAGCCGCGCTCGCCATCACGCTGTTCTCCGACGCGGCCCGCATCAACCTCAAGCACCTGCGCGCCGGGCTCGGCCTTCCGTCGCGGCTCCTCGGCATCGGACTGCCGCTGACCATCATTGCGGGCGCACTCGTAGCGGTACCGCTGCTTCCCGGGCTTAGCGGCGCTGAGATCGCGCTCGTTGCGATCATCCTCGCGCCGACCGACGCCGCCCTCGGGCAGCAGGTGGTGCTGGACAAGCGCGTACCGCGATCGATTCGACAGGCTCTGAACGTGGAGAGCGGACTCAACGACGGTATCGCGGTGCCGTTCTACCTCGTCGCGCTCGACCTCGCGAAGGCAGAGGCCGCGTCATCGGGTACCGCGCGACTCATCCCCACCGCAGTGCAGCAGATCGGGATCGGCATCCTCGGCGGTGTCGTGGCCGGGGTTCTCGCGGGCTGGATCCTCAAGCGGTTCGGCGATCGGGACTGGATCGAGACTGCGTGGCGTCAGGTCGTGATGCTCGTAGGGGCGACCCTGGCTTTCGGGCTGGCCGACGCGTTGGGGGGGAGTGGCTTCATCGCCGCGTTCGTTGGCGGGATGGCCTTCGGCTACGTCGCCAGAGACCGTGAGCTCGGAACTGCGTACCTGTCCGAGGAGATGTCGGCCCTCCTCAGCGCGGCGGTCTTCGTGTTCGCCGGCGCGATGGCCTACATGACCCTTCAAACTTCAGGCTGGCAGGTCTGGGCGTACGCCGTCCTCAGCCTCACCGTCGTCCGCATGATTCCCGTGGCGATCGCCTGTCTCGGCACCTCGCTGAAGCCGCCGTCGGTGGCATTCGTCGGCTGGTTCGGCCCTCGGGGACTCGCCTCGATCGTCTTCGGCCTGGGCCTCCTCGAGGCGGCCCTGCCCGGGCAGTCACTGCTGCTCCAAACCATCCTTGCTACGGTCGTCCTCAGCGTGTTCGCGCATGGGTTGACAGCGACGCCGCTCGCAGCGGCTTACGGACGCTGGAACGAGCGCGCGGCGAGCACCGCAGAGTCGACCGAGACACTCGAGCAGCGTTCGCGCCTCAGGATCTGAGCGAGCAACCCGCCTCAACAGAAGCGCCCACCTTGCGAACAAGGTGGGCGCCACGAATCCGATCTTCAGAATCGTTGGTGCGTCACGCAGCTACTGTGCGAGGATCTCCGCCTTCTGCTGTGCGAACTCCTCCTCCGTGAGGATGCCCTGGGCCTTCAGCGCGCCCAGGCGCTCGAGCGCCGCCATCTTGTCGTTCGGATCCAGCGGAGCGGGCGCGGGTGCCGGCGCGGGCGCGTACTGCGGCTCCGCCGCGGCCTGCTGCTGGTAGGCCTGGTCGTACGCGGCGACATTCTTACTCGCCTGACGGCGGTTCACCGCGTTCGATGTTGCAGTGGCCGTGCCGGCAATGACTGCTGTGCGGGCAATGCCTCTCATGAGACCTGGCATCGTGACCTCCTCTACTCAGCGAGCGCGCTAAGCGCGTCGTCGACGATCACTGCGGGGATGCGGGTGTGCATCGCGATCTCGGCGCCGACGCCCTCGATCGCGTTGATGAGGCCGACGGCCCAAGCGTTCTCGATGGCCAATGCGACGAGAGCCGCGCCGGGGACCATCCCCTCGGCGAACGCCTCGGCGTCACCGGAGTCGAACAGGCCGCGGGTGCCGGTATCGATGAAGGCGAGAGCCTCCTTGTTATCCTCGGGCAGGTCCTCGACGTCGATCTGCAAAATGGAGCCGTCCTCGCCCTTGAAGAGCACCATCGCGTCGAGAACGCGAATCGTGCCGGTCTGCGCGAGACGCGCGAGCTCCATGAGGACGCTCCCGTCGAACTTCGGCTCGGTGGATGCGAAGACCACCACATCGACAGGTCCGTATTTCATACCGTTCCTCCTCGGTCAGTCGGTCAAGTGCATGCATGGGTAGGAGATGGATGACGAATGCCTTCCAGTTACTGCTACCCATTGCCACAACAGCTTAGGTCAGGTTACCAATGGGTTAGCTCCGAATCTACGGCTTCAGATGGAATCTCGGTGAGGGCGCAAGGCACGCCGCCGAGTCACAGGAGCGGCATCGACGAGGGAGGACCGGCATGGGACTGCTCGGCAGGCGGGATGACGGCAAGACCAAGTATCAGATGCGCGAGAAGATGTTCTCCATCGGCGACGACTCATGGATCGAGGACGAGCACGGCAACAAGGCGTTCAAGGTCGACGGCAAGGCGCTGCGCGTGCGTTCGACCTTCATCCTCGAGGACACGTCCGGCCGCGAGGTCGCGTCGATCCAGGAGAAGATGCTCCACATCCGCGACACCATGGAGATCGAGCGCGGAGGTGCGACGATCGCGACGATCAAGAAAGCGCTGGTCTCCCCGCTGCGCGACCACTTCAAGGTCGAATTCGCGGGCGGTGGCGAATGGAACGTCACCGGCAACATCGTCGACCACGAGTACAAGATCGAGAGTGGGCGTGACGACATCGCTGAGGTCTCGAAGAAGTGGTTCCGCGTTCGTGATACCTATGGCATCGAGGTCGAACCCGGCCAGGACGATGGACTCGTGCTCGCCGTCGCGATGGCGGTGGACGAGATGCGCAGAGGTGCGTAGGTCCCGAACTCATAGCCGCTCATGAGCGAGACGGTCACCCCGAGAACGTCGCCAATAGACTCGGTGAAGCACGGTGTCGGCGTTGTGGCCGAGCGCATGCCGGCGCCGGTGCGTCGGACCACGAGCCGGGATATGCTCTCGGGCTTCACCAACGGGATCGCCAACATCCCGGACGCGATGGCCAACGCGACACTCGCCGGGCTGAACCCGATCCACGGCCTGTACTCGCTCGTCGTGGGGACGCCGGTGGCCGCGTTCACGACGGGGTCCAAGCTCATGACGGTGGCCGTGACTGGCTCGATGGCGCTCATAGTCGCGGATGCGCTGGCTGCGACGCCCGCGGACGAGCGGGCGACGATGCTGATCGGGCTCACACTACTCGTCGCGGCCGTGCAGCTGCTTCTCGGCCTGCTTCGCGCGGGGGCACTCGTTCGGTTCGTGTCGAACTCGGTGATGCGCGGATTCCTCACTGGAGTGGCCATCAACATCGTGCTCTCGCAGATCGGAAGTCTCACCGGATACACGAGCGATGCGGCCAACAAGGTGCTGCGGCTCGTCGACACGATCCTCCACCCCCGATCCCTGAGTGTCGCCACCATGCTGACGGCCGCGCTGACCATCGGGGTCATCGTCGTCATCGAGCGCACCCGGGCACGCCAGTTCGCCTTCCCCATCGCCCTAGTGGCGTCGACGGCCGTCGTCTACTTCGCCGAGGTCGGAGTCGCCGTCGTTGGCGACACCTCGCAGATCCCCTCGGCACTTCCGACGCTGACGCTTCCCAGCCTGGGCTCTATGGTGGGGATGCTGATACCCGCCGTGTCAGTGGCGATCGTGGGCCTCATTCAAGGGGCTGGGATCAGCCGTGCCGTGCCAAACCCCGATGGCGCCTATCCCAACATCAATCGCGACTTCGTGGGGCAGGGCGCGGGAAACGCCGCGGCGGCACTGTTCGGCGGGATGCCGGTCGGGGCGTCGCTGTCCAGCACGGCCCTCAACGTCCAGCTCGGCGGACGCCATCGCACCGCCAACTTCATCATCGGCCCCTTAGTCGCGATCGTGCTGCTCCTGCTGGCGCCAGTCGTCGAACTGATCCCGTCGGCTGGTCTTGCAGCGATGCTCGTGGTGATCGGCGTGCGGGCCATCGATGTCCCCGCGATCAAGGCGGTATGGCACACGAGCTTCCCCACCCGGATCATCATGCTGGTGACCTTCATCGCCACCCTGGTGGTGCCGGTCCAGTACGCGGTGCTTATCGGCGTCGCCCTGTCGGTCGTGCAGTACGTCTACAGCTCGTCGACGGACATCAGAGTGGTCGCGCTCACCAAGGATGCCGAGAACCGCCTTATCGAGGAGGAGCCGCCTGCCTCACTTCCCGACCGCTCGCTCACCGTTCTCGACGTGTACGGCAGCGTCTTCTACGCGGGAACCGACATCATCGACAGGCTCCTGCCCGATGCCTTGTCATCGCACGAGGCCGTCATGGTGCTTCGTCTGCGCGGGCGCGCCGACGTGGGGAGCACGTTCCTCAACCTCATCAAGCGCTACGCGGCGCAGTTGAACGAGGGCGACGGCTACCTCGCGTTGGTGGGCATCGGACCCGCCCTGCTCGACCAGCTCGTCAGAACCGGAGTGGCCGACGTCATCGGGCGCGACCACATCTACATCGCCCAGCCGGCTCTGATGGCGTCGCTCGAAGAAGCGGTGACCGACGCCGAGGTCTGGCTCGACGAGCGAGAAGCGGACTCAAGCGCCGACAAGCCAGAGTAGCGTGGGCGCGGACTAG
>CAYHCN010000013.1:0-6449 GCA_964354945.1 uncultured Eubacteriales bacterium | reverse complement strand
CAGCGCAACAGCTGCCTAGCCCTTCATCGCCTTCTTGACCTGCTGGACGAACTCGTACGCTGCATGCTCGTCTTCGCGCTCGATCGGTCGACGATAGGTCACGTTCTTGGTCGCGAAAACGACCTGCACCGTGCTGCTGCGGTAGGTATGGTGCGGCTCCTCATCACTCACCGCTCCGCCGAGAAGTGCGCCGCCGATCGCCCCGGGTACACCCGCCACGATTCCGCCGGCGACCGCTCCCCCCACGACCGCGCCCGTCGACGGGCCGCCGCCGTAGGACTCGGCGTCCTCCTTGTCGAGGTCGCGGATGAACGCGGCTTTGACAAGGTCCGCCACGGGCATCGTGCCGTCGGGCGTGTGAAGCCCGGCTTCATCCAGGCTGAGATCGAGAAAGCGAGCATCCTGGCTCATTCGCGTGGCTCCGCATCGCGTTCGGTGGCGGCGGTCAGGTTCTCCAAGAATACGCGACTGAACCGGTTGGCGTCGCACCGGGCCCGCAGTGAGCGGCACAGTGTGGCGCGAAGTAGGGCGCGACCGGGAAAAGCGAAGCTGCCCACCGGCCGCGCCCGTTTGGAAGGTTCTGTGCGCAGCGGCGAATGCCTGCCTTCTTGACCCATTGCCCTGCTCGCATTGGACCCCTACCAGTTCCGACGAACTCACCGTTGACCGGTCTGGTCAATAGGCGTAGCGTTCGGATTGACCGAATTGGTCAAGTCCAGTGAGCGGACCACCGTGTACGACAAGTTCCTCAGGCTCGACCCCGAGAAGCAGCGACGCATCATCAACGCGTCTCTGTCGGAGTTCGCCAGCAAGGGCTACCGACAAGCCTCGACCGACGACATCGTGGCCAAGGCCGGCATCTCCAAAGGCGCCTTGTTCCATTACTTCGGCAGCAAGGAGAAGCTCTACCTCTTCTTGCTGGAGTGGTCGGCCAGCCTGATGGAGGAACAGATCTACGGCAAGATCGATTGGGACGAACCCGATTTCTTCGCGAGGCTGCTGCAGGGGTCGAAGCTCAAGCTGGAGA
Organism: uncultured Eubacteriales bacterium; assembly: GCA_964354945.1. GTDB lineage: Bacteria > Actinomycetota > Coriobacteriia > Anaerosomatales > CAVXGS01 > CAVXGS01. The sequence continues at coordinate 5,422 of CAYHCN010000013.1, read as the reverse complement.
CGCTTCTGTCGTACCCGGAGCTCTGGGGCTTCTGGGAGACCTTCATGTCGGAACGCCCCAAGTTCGCCTCGGACTGGATCGACGACAGGGCGTTCGAGACGGGACCAACAAGCACCGAGCTCCTCCTCAAGGGTGTCGATACGACGCGCCTCAAGCCCGACATGGACCTCGAGAAGATGGCGAACGTCGTCGTCTGGACGTTCGCGGGGTGGACCGATGCGATCTTGGCCGAGTCACGCATGAAACACGAGCGCGTCGACCTGAGGCGGGTGTTCGCCGAGGCCGACGAGTACGTCGAGTTCCTGCGAACCATGTTCTGCAAAGAGCGCGCAGAGAGTGAGCCTGCGAAGACCTGATTTCGGGCATCAAATGGCGGGACTGCAGGTGTTCGTCCACGTGCGGCAGATGGAGCGAAGATGAATGTGATCGAGACCACCAAGCTGACCAAGTACTACGGCAAGTCCCGGGGCATCGTGGACCTCGACATGACGGTCCAAGAAGGTGAGATCTACGGCTTCATCGGGCCGAACGGCGCGGGGAAGTCGACGACGATCCGAACGCTCCTCGGCCTCATCCACCCCACAAGCGGCTCGGCGACGGTCTTTGGCAAGGACATCACCAAGTTCGGTCCCGAGATTCGCCAGGATGTCGGCTACTTGCCCTCCGAGGTCTTCTACTACGACGACATGCGGGCGATCGACCTTCTGAAGTACTCGGCGAGCTTCTACGACAAGGACCACAAGGCCATCGAGAAGCGGATCCAAGAGCTTGCCCGGCTACTGGACCTCGACCTGAAGAAGAAGATCGACGACCTGTCGTACGGCAACAAGAAGAAGGTCGGCATCATCCAGGGACTCGCGCACGAACCCAAGCTCATCATCCTCGACGAACCGACGGGCGGGTTGGACCCGCTCATCCAGCAGCAGTTCTTCCACCTCGTGAAGGAACAGAACCAGAAGGGCGCCACGGTCCTGTTCTCGTCGCACATCCTGAGCGAGGTGCAGAAGCTCTGCGACCGGGTCGCGATCATCAAGGACGGCACCATCATCAAGGTCGAGCAGATCAAGACGCTGCTGGAGAACGCCACCAAGCGCTTCAAACTCGAGATGGCGGGTCCGCCCGACGCGTCGGTCTTCGCCAGCATCGAGGGCGTCAGCGACCTCACCGCGGAGAACCACTCGGTGAGCTTCCTCTTCCGGGGTCACATCAATCAAATCACGAAGGTCATCGCCGAGCAGGACCTCGTCGACTTCCTCGTCGAGGAACCGGACCTCGAGGAGATCTTCCTGCACTACTACGAGAAGGAGGAGTAGCGATGAACGTATTCCTCCGAGAGATACGCGCCTACCGCAAGTCGACGCTCATCTGGACCGCGTCGCTGTGCGCCCTCGTCATCGTGTTCATGGTCGGGATGCTCCCGGCGTTCACCAAGGACGTCGAGGCGTCCAAGAACCTCATCGGTCAGCTTCCTGAAGCCATTCGAATCGCGTTCAACGTCCAGCTTGAGACGTTCTTCACGGTCTACGGCTTCTACGGATACCTGTTGGGCTTCGCCTCGGTGGCAGGCGCCATCATGGCGATGAACCTCGGGACCGGCATCATCTCGAAGGAGGTCTCCGGCAAGACGGCGGACTTCCTGCTCTCCAAGCCCATCACCCGCCCCAAGGTGATCACGGCGAAGCTGGCGGCGGCACTGGTAGCGATCGTCTTCACCAGCGCGCTGTTCGCGGTCGTCGGGTACTTCTCGGCGCAGGCAGCTTCCGAAGAGCCCGTCGCCGCGAAGACCTTCTTCCTGATGTCGCTCACGTTCTTCCTGATCCAGCTGCTCTTCCTGGCGCTGGGGGCGCTCTTCGCGGTACTCCTGCCCAAGGTCAAGTCCGTCATCGCAGTCACCCTGCCGACGGTGTTCGCGCTCTACATCATCGGCACGCTCGGCGAGGTCGTGGGCCAGGACGCGGTTCGCTACATCTCGCCGTTCCGGTACTTCGACACCGGCTACATCATCAGGAACGTCAGCCTGGAGAACACGTACCTGGTCCTCGAGGTCATTCTCGTGGTGGTGGCGATCACCGCCACCTACCTGATCTACGTGAAGAAGGACGTCCGAGCCGCTGCATAGGTGGAGGCCATGAACATCTACCGCCGTGAATTGAAGGTACACCGCTGGGGACTCTTCTTCTGGTCCATCGGCATGCTGTTCCTCGTGATGTCTGGCATGGCGAAGTTCGCCGCGTACGAGCAGGCGGGGCAGTCGGTCGAGCAGATCATGGGCGCGCTGCCGAAGGCGGTCCAGGTGATCTTCGGCCTGACCGGCTTCGACCTCACGAAGGCCAGCGGTTTCTACGGGATCCTGTTCCTCTACCTCGCCGTCATGGCCGCCATCCACGCCGTGATTCTGGGGGCGGGGGTCATTTCCGAAGAGGAGCGGGACAAGACCTCCGAGTTCCTGTACGCCAAACCGGTGTCGCGAAGCACCGCGCTCACCGGGAAGCTCCTCGCCGGGCTGACGAACCTCGTCGTCCTGAACCTCGTGACGCTCGCCTCGTCGTTCGTGTTCGTCGACTACTACGGCAAGGGCGAGGACGTCACCAGCGAGATCCTGGTGCTGATGGTGGGGCTGTTCTTCCTCCAGCTGATCTTCTTCTCGATCGGCGCTGTCGTGGCCGGCACGGCCAGCAAGCCCAAGTCGGCGGGCACGCGCGCGATGTCGATCATGCTGCTCACGTTCGTACTGTTCTACCTCGTCAATCTGAACGGGAGTCTGGATCCGCTGAAGTACCTCACACCGTTCAAGTACTTCGATGCGGCCGTCCTGATGAAGGACGGGCTCGACCCTGTGTTCGTGGGACTGTCGTTGGTCATCGTAGTCCTCGGCATCTTCGGGACGTACTACTTCTACGGGCGCCGAGACCTCAGCGTATAGGTCGGGCCCCGAACGCCGAGAAGGCCGCACGCGGCGGCCTTCTCGATTGGGTGCCGTGAGTACGCCGGACGCTCTCGGGCGGCTAGACGACCTCGGCGGTTTTCAAGTCCGTCGACGGGGGCTCCTCGTCGGAGCCGGTCTCCTTCTTGCCGAGACCAAGGAGCTTCTCCTTCGCGCCTTCGAGCAGGTCGTAGGCGACAGGCACGACGAGCAGCGTCAGCAGCGTCGAGGTGGTCAGACCGCCGATCACGATCACGGCGAGCGACTGGCTGATCAGCGCGCCCTCGGCGGAGCCAGAGGCGAGAGGCACCAGCGCCATGATCGTGGCGACCGCGGTCATGATGATCGGGCGCATACGGGTCGCACCGGCCTCGAGCAGTGATTCTCGGCGATCCATCCCCTTCCCGAGGTTCTTGCGCACCCGGTCGACCAGCACGATCGCGTTGGTCACGACGATGCCGATCAGCATCAACGCGCCGACCATCGCGGGCATGTCCAGCGGCACGCCGGCGACGAACAGGCCGACGAGCCCGCCGACCACCGCGAGCGGTAGCGACATCATGATCGCCAGCGGCGCAGTTGCCTCGCCGAAGGCGATGACCATGACGAGGTACACCGCGCCGATGGCGAAGAGCATCGCCAGTCCGAGCTGGCTGAACGACTCGCTCATCATCTCCGCCTGACCGGAGACCTCGACCTTCACGCCCTTGGGGAGGTCCACGGCGTCGAGCTCCTTCTTGACCGCCGAGATCACCGAGCCCGAATCGCGCACCCCGATGTGACCGCTGACGGTGGCGTACTGCTCGCCATTGCGGGTGAGCACCGCCACCGGGGAACCGGTCTCAACGACACTGGCGACCGAGGTCACCGGGATGGTCTTGCCGAGCGGCGTCGTGAGCTTGAGGCTCTTGAGCTTCGCGGCGCGGTCCTTCGAGTTCAGCGCAAGCGAGTACATGACGTCAGTCGCCTGACCGTCGAGCTTGACCGTACCCGCCTTCTGCTCGGCGACGAGCCCGCGGACCGTCCCTGCGACCATCGCGGCGTTGAGCCCGTACTTGGCGGCCTTGGCCTGGTTTACGTTGACCACGATCTGCGGGCGGCTTACGCCGAGGTTGCTCGACACGTTCTCGAGCCCGTCCACGCCCTCGATCGCCGAGGCCACGCGGTCGCTCGCGACGCGGATATCGGCGAGGTTCTGGCCGGTGACGAGCACTTCGAGGGAGCCGGTCGTACCGGCAGCGCCCTGACTGGTGACGGTGATCTTGGCGCCGTCAACGGCAAGAGCGTCGATCCGCGCGCGAAGCGCGGCGACCACGGCGTCGGTGTCGGCCTCGGGATCGAGGCGCACGAACATCGCCGCCTTGTTGGTCCCACCGAGGTCGCTCGACATGCTTACCGCGTTGCTGCTGCTGCCAACGGTCGCCTGGTAGAACTCGACGTCCCGAGTCTGCGCAAGCACCTTCTCGACGCCCTTGACCGCGGTGTCGACCTCAGACGCCTTGGTCCCCTCGGGGTACTCCACGGCGACCTGGAGGTACTTCTCCTTGGTCTCGGGCACGAACCCGGTTCCGATCAGCGGAACGAGCGCCAGCGAGCCAACGAACAGGGCCACAGCGAGGCCCGACACGATAGCGCGGTGGTCGAGCGCCCAGCCGAGCATTCCACGGTACGCCAGCGTGACACGCGAGGGGTCGGTCGCCTCGTCGCGGTGCTTGGGGACCTTGCCCCGAAGCAGCATCCACCTCGCCATGAGCGGCACGACCGTCACTGCCACGAGCAGCGATGCCAGAAGCGAGATACCGACGGTCCACGCGAAGGGCTGGAAGATCTTGCCGATGATGCCGCTGACCAGGCCGAGCGGCACGAACACCGCGACGGTCGTCAGCGTCGACGACGTGATCGCCGAGGAGACCTCGGCGGTCGCCTTGCGAATGGTCTCGGCAGTGCGCTCTTCGCCACGCTGGAGGTGTCGGAAGATGTTCTCGATGACGACGATGGCGTCGTCGACGACGCGGCCGATGGCCACGGTCAGGCCGCCCAACGTCATCACGTTAAGGGTGATGCCGGTCGTGCCGAGCGCCGCGAGCGCGATCAGAATCGACAGCGGGATCGAGATCGTGGCGATGAGCGTCGCACGCCAGTTGCGAAGGAACAGCAGGATGACGATGACCGCGAAGATCGCGCCGAGGATGCCCTCGCGCAGCATCCCGCGGATGGAGGCGTTGATGCCGGTCGCCGCATCGTAGACGTACTCCACTTTGGGGTCGCCGGGGAGGCTCTTGGCGAGCCGGTCCATCTCCTCCCGGGCCTTGGTGGTGACCAGCACGGTGTTCGCGTCCTGGCTCTTCACGACGTCGATCAGCGCCGCGGGCTTGCTGTCGGCCCGGCTGCCGACGGTCCCGTTCTCGGGGCCGTAGGTCACCGTCGCGACGTCGGCGAGCTTGACCGTCTTGATGACGGGCGTGATGCCGGTCGCCTTCGAGCCCGAGCCGCCGGAGA
>CAYHCN010000012.1:0-15928 GCA_964354945.1 uncultured Eubacteriales bacterium | reverse complement strand
GCCGGCAAGGGCGGCGCGATCAAGCGTCTCACCACCAAGCTGGACCCGCGAGGGTACGAGGTACTGCCGATAGGCCCGCCTACCGAGGACGAACTGAGGCACCACTACCTGTGGCGGTTCTGGACCCAGCTTCCCAGCTACGGCCGGCTCACCATCTTCGACCGCTCTTGGTACGGGCGGGTGCTCGTCGAGCGGGTCGAGGGCATCACGCCGAAGGCCCGTTGGCAGCAGGCGTACAGCGAGATCGCCGAGTTCGAGCGTACGCTCGTCGACGACGAGTACATCGTTCTGAAGTTCTGGCTGCACATCAGTGACAAGGAGCAACTGCGGCGGTTCAAGGCCCGCGAGGAGGACCCCTACCGTCGCTGGAAGATCACCAAGGAAGATTGGCGCAATCGCGACAAGTGGGACGACTACGTCGCCGCCGCCGAGGACATGTTCGAGTACACGTCGACGCCTGAGGTACCGTGGACCGTCGTGCCCGCCGAAGACAAACCGTTCGCGCGCATCATGGTGCTCGAGACGGTGCGCGATGCGGTGTGCACCGTGCTCGAGGGCCGGGAGGTCGGCAACGAGGAGCTCGCCGCGCTTCCGAAGAAGGCCGCCAAGCGCACCCCTGGCGCAAGAAGCGTCTTCGAAGTGCCGCCGACCTCGCTTAGGGGCAAGAACGGCCGAGGATCCAAGGGCGGCAAGTGATGTCTCTGACCACCACCGAGCGTCTCCAGCGGGTTGGGCACGATCTGTTCCTCAGCGACGCGGTGACCGCCCGCGGGGGGAATCTGTCGATTCGCGATGGAGAGCGGATCCACATCACCCGGCGCGGTTCCATGCTCGGGCGGCTGACCGACGACGACATCGTCGTCACGTTCTTGGAACCCGGTCCCGCCGATACCGACTGCAGCACCGAGCTCGTGGTGCACAGGGCGATCTATCTTGGGACCGATGCGCAAGCGGTAGTCCACGCCCATACCACCCACACCACCTACCGGTCGCTCATCGAGGACGAGATCCGGCCGGTCGATTCCGATGCGAGGTACGTGATCGGCGACGTCATCCCGGTGCTCAATCCCTCGTCCGTCATCGCATCGGCAGAGGCGGGCGAGGTGCTCGCTTCGAGCCTCGCCGACATTCCGATCGCCGTGCTGAGGGGTCACGGCCCCTTCGCGCTGGGTCCGACCATCGAGGAGGCCTTCGCGAAAGTGAGCATCCTCGAGGCGGCGTGCAAGATCCTGGACCTCCGTGACGCCATCGGGCGCCCGCTGCTGTAGGGGGGTCGCGGTGAAGCCTGCTCGCATCGCTGTGATCGTCATCATCGTTACGGCCGTCGCGCTCACTGCGCTGGCGTACCCGTCGCTGCCCGCCACGATCGCGACCCACTGGGGTCCGAGCGGCACGCCCGACGGGTTCTCGGCGAAGACGATGGCCTGGTTCGTGCCGGGCATCATGATCGCGCTTGGGGCACTCCTGCTGTGGTTACCGAGCATCTTCCCGCTACGCGCGAACATCGACGCGTTCAGGACGCAGTACGACTGGTTCGTCGCGGCGCTCGAGCTGTTCTTCCTCGCGCTCACGGCATGGATGCTTGCGTGGAACCTGGGCTATGAGGTCAGCCCGAATGTGGTCATACCCTTCGGCATGGGCTTGCTGTTCGTCTACCTGGGGATCGTGATGGGCCAGGCCAAACGCAACTGGGTGTTCGGCGTGCGGACGGCGTGGACGCTGTCGGACGACCGCGTGTGGGACCAGACACATCGCGTCGCACGGTGGCTGTGGATCGGAGCCGGGATCGTAACGATGCTCGGTGCGTTCTGGCCCGAGTACGGCATGTGGTTCGTCCTCGTGCCGGTCATCGTTGCTGCCGTGGGGTCGGTAGCCTACTCCTACGTCGCGTGGGTCCGGCTCGGCAGGCCGCAGGGTGGGGGAGCGGCGCCGGCGTAAGGCCCGCTGCAGGTGTCGCCGACCGCTGCCGCGAGCTGATCGTTCGTTACGACCACAGCTTGCGCACGCCCTGCCGCGCCTGCCTTCCTGCATTGCTGCCGCTCGATGGCGACTCGACGTCGCTTTCGGCAGTCTCCGGCCGTGCGCTCTCGCTCACGAAGTGCGCCGACGCCCGCTCGGTGAGGAACCGCGTGCGCTGCGCGAACCCATGCGTGTCCGCGTGCGACCACGGCTGCGTGTAGTAGCGCACCGGGTGGGTGACGTACAGGTGGTTGCGGGCGCGCGTGCACGCAACGTAGAACAGGCGCCGCTCCTCCTCGATCTCCTCGGTGGAGCCGGTCGACATGTCGGAGGGAATGTTGCCGTCGGCGGCGTGGATGACGTAGACACAGTCCCACTCCAGGCCCTTCGCGGAGTGCATGGTCGACAGGATGAGGAAGTCCTCGTCGAGCAGGGGAGGGCCGGCGAGGTCCTGGGCGTACGACGGTGGGTCGAGCGCCATATCGGTGATCATCGACCGGCGGTCGGGGAACCGCCCCGCGAGTGCCTCTATCTGCTCGAGGTCCGCCAGGCGTGCGGCGACGTTGTCGTAGCGCCGCTCCACCATGGGCGAGTAGACGCTGCGCGCTGCGTGGACTTGCGCCGGCAGGTCGCCGTCCTTCGCTCCTGCCAGCGCGCGAAGGCACGAGACGAGGTCCGGCCAGTAGGCTTGCGAGCCCTCCGGCACCTGAGCGCCAACCCACGCCTCGAAGTCACCGCCCGACCCGGAGAGCTCACGCATCAGCCTCGAAGCTGTCTTCGGACCGATTCCGGGCAGCAAGCCGAGGACCCGCAGCCCGGCGGTGACATCGCGGGGGTTCTCAGCGAGGCGCAAGATCGCAAGAAGGTCCTTGACGTGGGCCATCTCGATGAACTTCAGCCCCCCGTACTTGACGAACGGGACGTTGCGCCGTTGCAGCTCCATCTCGAGGTGCATGGAGTGATGCTGGGCACGGAACAGCACGGCCTGACGTTTGAGCAGCGTCCCCTGCTCCCGGTGGTCGAGGATACGCTCGACGAGCCAGTCGGTCTGCTCGGCCTCGTCCCGGCACTGAACGACGTAGGGACGTCCCCCGCCGTCGCGCGCGGTCCACAGGTCCTTCTCCCTGCGCTCGGCGGCCTCGGCGATCACGGCATTGGTCGCCGAGAGGATCGGTGACGTGGAGCGGTAGTTCCTGGTCAGTGTCAGTGCGGTCGCGCCGGGGAAGCGCTCCTCGAAGTCGAGGATGTTGCGCACGGTCGCGGCGCGGAAGGAGTAGATGGACTGCGCGTCGTCGCCCACCGCGGTCACGCCGGTCCCGTCGGGACGAAGTCGCGAGACGATCTCCGCCTGGAGCACGTTGGTGTCCTGGTACTCGTCGACGAGCACGTGGTCGAAGCGCTCCCTCGCCCGCTCCCCGGCCTCAGGGTCGGCGAGCAGCGCGTGCCAGAACAGCAGGATGTCGTCGTAGTCCAGGACGTGCTGGTCCTCTTTGGCCTGAGTGTAGGCGTCGAAGAGCTGCGCGAGTTCCTCGACGTCCCGGGAGCACCACGGGAAGTGACGCTTGCACACCTCGGCGAGGGGTTGCTGCGAGTTCACGCAGCGCGAGTAGATGTCGAGGCACGTCGACTTCTGAGGGAACCTCGACCCGCCTCGCCCCAGACCGAGCTCGGTACGGCAGGCATGCATGAGGTCCTCGGAATCCACCCGGTCCAGCACCGTGAAGTCGGGTTCGAGCCCAACGTCGCGAGCGTGCATCCGGAGAAGACGTGCCCCAACGGCATGGAACGTTCCGCCCCACAGCCTGGCGCCTGACAGGCGGCCGTTCGCGCCGGCGCCCTCTCGCTCCGAGAGGTCGCGCAGCAGTGCCTCGACGCGACGCATCATCTCCGAGGCGGCCCGGCGGGTGAACGTCAGTAGCAGGACCCGGCCGGGATCAGCACCAGCGGCGATGAGGTGGGCGACGCGGTGAGCAAGCGTTGTCGTCTTCCCCGTGCCGGCGCCCGCGACGATGAGCAGTGCGCCATCCCCGTGGGACGCAGCTGCGCGCTGCTCGTCGTTCAGGTCGCCAAGGATGGTTCCTGCGACGGGGAGGGGCGCTTGGGGCATCTCGGCCTCCAGTGTGGTCGAACCGTTTCAGAGGGGAACGTCGCTGTCAGCGCGGGTGCGAACAACAACAACACGAACATCTGTTCGTGCCCGTGTAGCAGCCTAGCACCCCGGGGTGACGTACGTCGAACGTATGTTCGTGACGCGGAGTACATTCGAGGTCGACGGCCTCCGGGGCTGAACTCGGCGCGGCGCCCAGGGGGCGCTGGGATATGCTGGATCGACGGAGGCGAGGAGTACCGATGTCGAAACCCACGGGCGCTGCGTAGCATGGATCGCTTCACGCCGCCCGACATGACCGGCCGCACGGTGCTCGTGACCGGGGCGAGCGGAGGCATCGGCTTCGAGGCAGCGCGAGCTCTGGCGAAGGCAGGTGGCACGGTGGGAATGACCGCCCGGGACCCGGGTCGGGGCGCCGCCGCTCGCGATGCGATCCGGGATGCTGCGGGGCATGATCGCGTCGAGCTGTACCTCGCGGACTTCGAGGATCTCGATGCCGTTCGGCGTCTCGCCGAAGATGTCCGCGCCAACCACGAGTGCATCGACGTCCTCGTGAACAACGCAGGCGCGATCTTCTCGATACGCGGTGTCACACCTCAGGGGTTCGAGCTGACCTGGCAGGTCGACCACCTCGCGGCGTTCCTGCTCACGAACCTGCTCGGCGACCTTCTTGCCGCCGCGGCGCCGTCGCGCGTCATAACCGTCTCGAGCGACGCTCACCTCCGCGCTGTTCGGGGGATCGACTTCGAAGATCCCGGGCTGGAGCGCGGCTGGAGTCCGTTCAAGGCGTACTCGCAGGCCAAGTTGGCCAACATCATGTTCGCCTACGAGCTGGCGCGGCGGTGGGAGACCCTTGGCGTGCTTTCGAACGCTGTGCATCCTGGGCCCGTCCGCAGCGGGTTCGGCACGCAGGATTGGGGATGGTACGGGCGCCTATGGTCGCTGGGCCGCCGGTTCATGCTAACGCCGGAAGAAGGTGCCGACAGCATCGTGTGGCTCGCATCGTCTCGCGACGTCGAGGGCCATACCTGCGAGTACTTCTTCAAGCGGAAGGCCAAGCAGTCGAGCTCTGCGTCTTATGACCGCGACAAGCAGCGCAGACTCTGGGAGCTTTCCGCTCGTCAGACGGGCCTGCCGGCCGAGGGCGCGGCATGACGGCCTCACGTTCCGGGCGCGATACCTACACCTACCGCCACGTCGTCACGGCGTACTTGGTGACCTCGGGGCTGTTCACGCTTGCGGCGTCGCTGATCTGGGCAGTGAACACCCTCTTCTTGCTCGGCGCCGGGCTCAACATCTTCCAGGCCATGGTCGTCAACGCCACGTTCACCGCGGCACAGCTGGTGTTCGAGGTGCCTACCGGCGTTGTGGCCGACACGCTGGGGCGCAAGAAGTCCCTGCTCATCAGCATCAGCATCATCATCGTGTCGACGGTGCTCTATGTCGCCACGCCGAGACTCGGCTGGGGGATGGCGGGATTCATCGTCGGGAGCATCCTGCTCGGGCTGGGGTTCTGCTTCCAGACCGGCGCGAGCGACGCCTGGCTCGTCGACGCGCTCGACGCGACAGGCTGGACGGGGCCCAAAGACCGCGTGTTCGCATGGGGCGGTATGGCTTTCGGGGGCGCGATGCTGGTCGGGACGCTGGCCGGAGGGTTCCTCGGCCAGGTGAACCTTGCGCTGCCCTACGTGCTGCGCGCGTTCGCGCTTCTCATGTCGCTGATCGCGACCGCGCTGATGATGCGAGAGGTCGGGTTCGAGCCACGACCGCTCGTGATATCGCGGTTCGGCGCCGAGACACGGAAGATCTTCGACGCGGGAGTGCGCTACGGGGCGCGAAACGCGGCGTTCCGTCCGCTGCTCTTCGCATCGCTGCTCGGCGGGGTGTTCCAGTTCTACGGGTTCTATGCCTGGCAGAGCTACATGCTCAAGCTTCTGGGGCTCAATCTGGTGTGGCTTGTCGGCGTTGTCCAGGCGGTCTCCTCACTCGGGGGGATCCTCGGCAACGCGCTCGTTCCGTGGATTCGAGGCGATCGGAGGCATGCCGGAGTCCCGCGTATGGATCCGGCGCCGAAGATCCTCGTATGGATGAGCGTGGTGTCGTCCGCCATCATCGCGGCCATCGGGGCCGTGGGAGCCGCGTCGGCCAGGCCCGGATGGGGCCCCATGATCGCGGCCAGCTTCCTGTGGGTGCTGTGGGGAGTCGCGTTCGGAGTCCAGGGGCCGATCTACCGCGCGTATTCGAACTCGCTGATCCCCTCGAGCCAGCGTGCCACGATCCTGTCTGTAGACGCGCTGTTCGCCGACGGCGGAGCCGCAGTCGGACAACCGGTGCTCGGCGCAGTCGCGCAACGGGTCGGCTACCCGGCGTCGTGGTTCGCCGGGGCTGCGTTCGTGCTGCTCACGGCACCACTCTACGCCGCTTCGGGGCGCGCTCGACGCGCGATGCTCGGCGAGGCGGCAGCCGGCGACGAGGGTCCCGAGAACGCCTGACAGTGACGAGCACCCCCTCGGCTCTCTACAATCGCTCTTAGGTGATACGCGACCAGTGCTCCGGTCGTTGCCTCCGTCCCGGAGCTGCCCACGAAGGAGACTGCCGGCGATGCTCGGACGAATGGCTCGGCTCACGCTTCTTGCCGCTGTGCTGGCGGCAGTGGTGCTCCCCCTGACGGTTTCGGCCGCACCGACGGACACGATCCGTGTCAGCACGGGAATTCCCAACACGCGGATCTGGAACGGAAGCTTGCAGCCGGTGGTCAACGACGATGGGTCGCTCATCGTGTTCACGACCCGCACGATGCCCGGCAACGACTACTCGCGCTACAACGTGATGCTGCACCGGGTCGCCACGAATACCACAACGCTCCTGAGCGCGACCCCGTCGGGGACGCCCCCGGCCTACCGTGACAGCCGGGACGTCGCCATCAGTGGCGACGGCGGCACCGCCGCGTTCGCATCGGACGCGGCGCTCGTTTCCGGTGCGCCTGACCTGGTTCAGGAGATCTACCTGCGCTCGATCGCCACGGGCGCGATGAGCGGCGTGAGCGTGTCCACGGGAGGCGCGTGGGGCAACAACTCCAGCAGCCGCCCCTTCCTCAGCGCCAACGGCCGCTACGTGGTGTTCGCGTCCACGGCTTCGAACCTCGTGGCAGGGGACACGAACGGCCTCACCGACATCTTCGTGCGCGACACGGTGGCCGGTACGACCGTGCGCGTGAGCGTGTCGTCCGCGGGTGGCCAGGCCAACGCGTACAGCGTGGATCCCGCGATCAGCCGAGACGGTCGCTACGTCGCCTTCGCCTCGACTGCTACGAACCTGGTCTCCGGGGACACCAACAAGACCGGCGACGTCTTCGTGCACGATCTCGTGACCAGAAGGACCGTGCGCGCCAGCGTCAGTACCGGCGGCACGCAGGGCAACGGCACCAGTGTGGCGCCCTCCCTGAACTCGAACGGACGCTACGTGTCGTTCACCTCGGCGTCATACAACCTCGTCCCCGGTGACACCAACGCATTCAAGGACATCTTCGTCCGGGACATGCAGTTGGGCCGGACGACCCGCGTGAGCGTGAGCAGTGCCGAGAAGCAGGCGGGTGGCGCGTCGTGGCACTCGTCGCTGAGCGGCGACGGGCGCTACGTCGCGTTCACCACCTCTGCCTCGAACCTTGTTCCCACCGACGCCAACAAGGCACGCCTGGACGTACTCATGCGCGACCGAACGGCCGGCACGACGTGGCGCGCGAGCGTTTCGGGCGGGGGACAACAGGGCAACGGCGAGGAACAGCGTCCGCGACTGTCGTCCACGGGCGTATACGTGGTGTTCCAGTCCGAGTCGAGCAATCTCGTGACCGGTGACACGAACCAAGTGACCGACATCTTCCGCCGCAGGGCGCAGATCCGACCGGCTGCGGTCACCCTCAAGACGAACGACTCTGTCATCTCGTACGGCGCCAGGGTGACCCTCTCCGGGACCCTGTACGGGTCTACTGCCCCGCTGTCGGGCAGGACCGTGTGGCTCCAGTCGTCCACCAACCAGCAGACCTGGCGCAACGTGACGAGCCGCGTGAGCGCTTCGAACGGAGCGTTCATATTCACCATCAAGCCAACGAAGAGCCTGTACTACAAGGTGGTCTACGGTGGGGGCAACGGGCTGGGCCCAGGTACGAGCCCGAACATCCGCCAATGGGTGAGCGGCCACTAGGTTCGGTCTGTCTGACGTTTGGTTATGTATTCTGGCGGTCCCTGTATTCGTTCGCGTCGGAAACGGGTAACAGATAGTGGGCAGGTAGTTTCCGAGAGCGGGATCCACGATCCCTGGACGACTAAGTGAGATAAGCCGAATAAGGACCGCGTGATTCCGCCGGAGGGCGGCGGAACATGAACAGCGATAGCGTCCACGGCCGCGACGACAAACACTCGTCGAAGTCTCTTATTTCGCCCGAGTTCCTCCGCATCATCACCCTGTGGTCCGTCATTCCTGCGTACATGATCGCGGCCGCAGCTCTGGGTTACTTCGTTGGCCACTACCTTGCGCCCGCGGCAACGCCCTACATCATGGGCGTCTTCCTTCTTCTCGCCCTCCTCCTCGCGGTGCGTGACGTTGCGCGCATCCGGCGGGAGTGGTGAGGCGGGCTGTCATGGCTGACTCGCCTGCTGGCTTCTCGTGGCCCTTCCTCGAGTCGATGTCCAGGTGGACCCTCGGGATCGGCATCCTCGCGGCCGCCCTCGGCGGCATTCTGCTGAAGTCACCCGTGTTCGCCGCAGCGGTCTTGGCGGGCGTTCTCGCGGACGTCGCGATCGTCCGCACAACCGTGCACCGCGCGATGAAGGCCGAGGTGGAGCACACTGTCGCGCCGGCCGTCGCCGGGCTGTTCGTCGGTGTGCGACTCGCGCTCAAGGCAGTCATCCTCGTGGTCGCCTATCTCGCCGGGAATCCCCAGATGTTCTGGGGCGCCGTTCTCGGCGTCGTCTTGTTCGACACGGTCCTGCTCACGGTGGGCAGCGTCAAAGCCGCGTCGACGATGTTCCAGACGAAAGAGAGGTGACAGGGGTGGAAACGCTCCCCAACGAAGTCAGCAACCTGGTCGTGATGGTGAACTCCGCGGTGGTGGGAGGCGCGCTGATCGCGGCTGGAGCCTGGCTCGCCCACGGCAAGCTTTCGGCGAACGAGCCGACACGACGCCAGCATACCGGCGAAGCAGCGCTCGCATTCTTCGTCGGCAAAGCGGAGGACATGGCGCCTCAGGGCGAGAAGCGGGAGACCGTCATCAAGATCGTGGTGCCGTTCCTGGCCGCGTTCTTCATGTTCATCGTCGCGAGCAACATGCTCGTGGTCTTCCCGTTCCCGGTGATCAACCGGCCGCCGACGTCGCACTACAGCGTGACGCTTACCCTCGCACTTCTGAGCGTCATCGGCACTCTGGGCATCTCGGCGAGGGTCCGGGGAGTGGGGGCCTCGATCAAGCACCTGTTCTGGCCCAACCCACTGCAGTGGGTCTCGGAGATCACCGACGTGTTGTCGTTGTCTCTGCGACTCTTCGGCAACATCGCAGGGGAGTACATGACCCTGGTGCTGGTGAGCGGGACCATCTTCGTCGGCATCCCCCTCATCCTCCACGCCCTCGGCGTGATTCCCGCGTTCGTGCAGGCGCTCGTCTTCACCCTGTTGACGTCGAGCTTCATCGCGGGCGCTATCGCTCACGAAGAGAAGAAGCCCAAGAAGGCAAAGGCAGCCGAGGCAGCGGTGGCTGCCGAGGAGCCGCTCCCGGCGCCGGGACCCCAGCGCCTTGAGGCTACGGAGGAGGTGTGAACCATGGAAGCCGTTTTTCTCGCACTCGTAGCTATCACGCCGATCGCGGTTGGTGCAGTCGCCGCGGCGTTCGCGATGCGCTACATCTCGGTCTCCGCGATCGAGGGGATGACTCGACAGCCTGAGATCGCTCCCCAGCTCTTCACGGCGATGCTTATCGGTATGGCGCTGGTCGAGGCCTTGTGTATCTACACCCTCGTGGTGACGCTGGTCATCGCCACGCGGTAAGCGCTTCTCAGAAGGAAGGCGAGAGGCTGTGAACATCAACCTCAACCCCATCAGCCAGCTCGATCTGGTCACGATGGTAGTCGTCGCGGTCATCTTCATGGCCACGTACTTCGGGCTGCGGCGGTTCTTCGTGATCCCCCTGCTCGCCGTCATGCGCGAGCGCGGCGGGATGGTAGAGGTAGCGCGAGCCGATCAGGACGAGGCGGCCCGGTTGCTGGAGACGGCCAATGCCGACGCGGAGTCGATGCTCGCCGAGGCCCGCGAGAAGGCCGACACGCTTCTCGCCGAAGCCCGTGAGGAGAGCCTCGAAGCCAAGCGCGAGCAGATCGCACGGGCGACTCGGCAGGCGTCCGAACGCCTCGAAGCAGGCAGGGCTGACATCACGAAAGCGCGGGAGCGGTCCATGACGATGATGCGCGGGCAGGCCATCGAATGCGTCGGTATCGCCTGTGGGCAGCTTCACGTCGAGTCAGATGACAGCTCCATCGGCGAAGCCGTCGACAAGCTCATGTCCAGGTACGCTCAGTAGGAGGTGAGCCGCTCATGGAAGCCTTTGCAGAGACGCTGAACCTCCTGATCGAGGAGATTGCCGGCAACCCCGTGAGGTTCATCGTTGAGGTGGTGCAATTCGCAATCCTCGCCGCCGGCTTCTGGGTTCTCGCCATTGGGACCCGCAAGCGCAAAGGCATCCTGGTGAACGCCATCGACCGACAGGCGCAGAAGACGACCGCCGAGCTGGCGCTTGTCGATTCCGCACCTTCGATCGTCGAAGCGGCGCACGCCGACTCGGAGCGCATTCGCAGGGAGGCCCGGGCAGAGGCAGACGGACTGGTCCGAGAGGCCACGATGGAAGCCGAGGCGATACGCCGCGAGGCCGCGGCGTTCGCGGACGCGGAATCAACCGCGATCCTCGAGCGCGCGGATGTGGCCGTGCAGACCGAGGTGGCCGAGATGCAGGCGGAGGTCCGTGACACGCTGGTCAACGTGATCGCGGACGCGACCCGCTCGGTGATGAACGAGCAGCTATCCCTCCCCGAGCAGCGCGACCTCATCCAGCACGCCATCATGGCGTCGGTGGGGCATGGCCCGGCCAAGAAGGCGCCTTCGAAGACAGGGCCCTCGAGGAAGCGGTCGGCAGCGAGCAGGCCACAGTCCGAGGTGAGCTGAGATGACGCGGCGAACCACGCCGCTTGAGACCAACCACGCGCTCGACCGCGAGTCGGTGCGCCGGCTGCTGTCGGGGTTCGACGGCCAGACGGTTACGTTGTGGAGCCGCACCCGTCTCGACGACCCAGTGGTCGATGAGGTCAGGCATTGGCTCTCCGAGGCCGCCGGCCGCGAGCTCGAGATCGATGCGATGGTCAACCCGACGCAGGACGCTGGCGCCATCGTGTACGTTGGCGACGAGGCCCGCATCGTGCTCGACCAGCGGGCGATGTGGCTCGCCGATGTCCAGCGCGCGGTGCGCGACGAGTGTTCGTCGGGCACCATCGAGGGTGTTGACGCGGCGTTCGCCACGATGTCCGACCTTCTCGGTGCATCGCATCCGGAACCCGGCATCGAAGAGCTTGTAGACACCGGGACCGTGCTGCGGGTCGGCGACGGCGTCGCGGTATGCACGGGGCTGCGCGACGTGGAGAGTCAGGAACTCGTCGAGTTCGAGGGGGATGTGCTCGGCATCGCGTTCTCGTTGAAGGACGACAGCGTTGGGTGCCTGCTACTTGGGCCTGAGCAGTCGGTGCATGAAGGAGGAACAGTCCGGCGAACTCGTCAGTCGCTTCGAGTTCCTGTGGGAGACGGCCTGCTCGGCAGGGTCGTCGACGCCGTGGGACGGCCCATCGACGACCGCGGGTCGATCGTCCCCTCCGCGATGATGGAGACGGAGCGCATGGCACCGGGTGTCGTCGACAGGCGGCCCGTGGACACGCCGCTGCACACAGGGTGGAAGGTCCTCGACGCGCTCGTGCCTATCGGAATGGGCCAGCGCGAACTGATCATCGGCGACCGCAAGATCGGCAAGACCACGTTGGCGGTGGACGCGATCCTCGCTCAGGCGCATACGGGTGTCGCGTGCGTGTACTGCGCGATCGGTCAGAAGTCGTCGAGCGTCAAGCACGTGGTCGAGTTGCTCGCGGAACACGATGCGTTGTCGTACACGACGGTCGTGGCTGCGCTACCCGCGGATCCGCCCGCGTTCCGCTACGTCGCGCCGTACGCGGCGTGCGCGATGGGCGAGTACTACCGCGATAGGGGGCGCAACGCGCTCGTGGTCTTCGACGACCTCACCAAGCACGCGATGGCGTACCGGGAGATGTCGGCGCTGCTGGACCGCCCGGTCGGTCGCGAGGCGTACCCCGGTGACATCTTCTACATCCACTCGCGGTTGCTCGAACGGGCGTCGTGCCTCGCAGATTCGCGAGGGGGCGGCACCCTGACCGCCCTGCCCATCGCCGAAACGCTGGCTGGCGACATCTCGGCGTTCATCCCGACCAACGTGATCTCGATCTGCGACGGTCAGATCGTGCTCGAGGCGGGCGCGTTCAACGAAGGCCGTCGGCCCGCGATGGATGCCGGCCTGTCCGTGTCGCGCGTGGGTGGGGCGGCGCAGACTCCCATAATGAAGCGTGTCGCCGGCAGACTACGCATCGACATCGCCCAGTTCGAAGAGATGGCGCAGTTCGTGAAGTTCGGCGCCGAGGTCGACGCCACCACCGCACAGCAGCTCGCGCGCGGGGAGCGTGCGAGAGGGCTGCTCACCCAGGACCAGCACCAGCCGATGCCGTTGTGCGAGCAAGTGCTCGTGCTCGACGCGGCCGTCATCGGCGTGTTCGATCAGACGCCGATCACCGAGCTCGAGGATGCCGAGAACCGGCTTCTCGAGTGGGCACGGTCGCACGAGGCGGAGCTTCTCGACGAGATCGAGAACGCCACGATCCTCACCCCCGAGCTCGAATCGTCGCTTGCCCGTGCGCTCGCGGAGTTCTCGGCGCACTACAACGCCGAGCCCGTCGCGATCGGCGAGGGGCGGTGAACGATCCGTGCAGCGGCTTGCCGAGATAAGAGGCCACATCAAGAGCGTGTCGGGCATCCGACAGGTGTGCCGCACCATGGCCACGGTCTCCTCGGCGAAGCTTTCGAAGGCGCGCGACCGGGCGCTCGGGTTGCGCGTCTACAGCGGCAAGCTGCGCGGCGTGGTCGAACGTCAACAGGCCGCGCTCGGCCGGTCGGGAACCAACCCTGCCGAGCTGTCGCCGCTGCTCGTGGCCAGTCCGGAGCCCAAGAGGATCTTCGTACTGGCTCTGGGCGGGGACCGCGGTCTGTGCGGCGGCTACAACATCGCGATCTCGCGCACGGCCAGGGCATTCGCTGAAGAGCGGACCGAGGCCGGGCAAGAGGTGGCCTTCGCGGTCCTCGGCGGGAGAGTCGAGCGCTACATACGAAGGCTGGGCGCGTACGAGATCGAGAATGTGTGGTTGTGGCCGCGCCAAGGCGTGACCGCAGACCTGGTGGACGAGCTCTACGAGCTGGTATCCGCTGCGTTCATGGGGGGAGGCGCCGACGAGGTGTGGTGTGCCTATACGCAGTTCATCTCGCCGGTCCAGCGTGAACCGCGGGTCATCAGGCTCCTGCCGATCGTCGCCGAGGCGCGGCCTTCAACAGAGAGTGACGTCCCCAGTTGGGTGTACGAGCCCCAGCGCGAGCCGGCAGTCCGGGAAGCCGTCGAACGGCTGGCTCGGGCGCAGGTGGAGGACGTGATCTTGGAGTCGTTCGCCTCCGAGCATGCCGCCAGGATGGTGACCATGGAGGAGGCGTCTGAGCGCGCGGACAAGATGCTCGCCGAGCTGATGGTCCACGCGAACCGGGTGCGCCGAGAGGCAGTCACGGCCGATCTTCTCGGCGTGCTCGTATCGAGGCGTGTCGGAAAAGAGGCGGCGAGCAATGTCGCAAAACGGTGACCTGCTGCGCGAACTTGGCGTGTCGAAGGACTCGGTAGTTGGCGACGCTCTCAAGCGTGCAACGCAGGACATCGAGCGCGAAGCATGCGACGGACTCGTCGCTCAAGTTCTTGGCCCCGTCGTCGACGTCCGTTTCCGGGGTGAGCTGCCCGCTCTCGGAAATCTGCTTCGGGCGGGCGATCGGCGACGGGGCCTGCCGCTTGAAGCGGTGGAGCTTCTGGGAGCGGGGGTGGTGCGGGCGCTCGCACTCTCCTCCACTGACGGCCTTCCGAGAGGGACGCGGGTGTTCGACACGGGCGATCCGATCACCGTGCCCGTCGGTCCCGCGATACTGGGAAGGGTGTTGGATTGCGTGGGCGAGCCGATGGATGGGGAAGGGCAGATCGAGGGAACGAGGCGACTGCCTGTACGCAGGCCTCCCGTGCCTTTCGCACGGATCCGCACCTACCCCCAGGTCTTCGAGACCGGGCTCAAAGCCATCGACTTGCTCACGCCCTTCCCAAAGGGCAGCAAGGTCGCGCTCTTCGGCGGCGCCGGTGTCGGCAAGACCGTTGTCATCATGGAGCTCATCCGCAACGTAGGGCTCGAGCATCAGGGCGTGAGCGTGTTCGGAGGCGTGGGGGAGCGTACCCGCGAAGGCAACGACCTGTGGCGTTCGATGCGCGAATCCGGTGTGCTCCCGAGGGCCGCGCTGTTCTTCGGCCAGATGAACGAGCCTCCCGGTGCGCGCTATCGGCTTCCGTTCTGCGCCCTGACTGCCGCCGAGTACTTCCGGGACGTCGAACACCGCGACGTGCTGCTGTTCTTCGACAACATCTACCGCTTCGTTCAGGCCGGCCTCGAGGTCTCCTTGCTCCGGGCACGCATTCCGGCCGAGGTCGGCTACCAGCCCACTCTCGCCACCGAGATCGGCGAGCTCGAGGAGCGCATCGTCTCGACCGACGACGGCTCGATCACGAGCATCCAGGCTGTCTACGTGCCCGCTGACGATCTGGCCGACCCCGGCCCCGCGGCGATCTTCTCCCACATCGACGCTTCGGTGGTCCTCTCGCGAAGGGTCGCCGACAAGGGCCTGTACCCCGCCATCGACCCGCTGCTGTCGTCCTCGCAGATCCTCGAGCCATGGGTCGTGGGCGAGCGGCACGTTCGCATCGTCCGAGACGTGCGATCCTACCTCCAGCGTTACGGTGCGCTGCAGGACCTCATCGCGATCCTCGGCGTCGAGGAGCTTTCCGAGGAGGACAAGACCGTCGTCAACCGTGCTCGGCGTATCGAGAAGTTTCTGTCGCAGCCGTTCTTCGTGGCGGAGCAGTTCACCGGCATGCCCGGCGTCTACGTGCCCCTTCGCGACACCCTGGACGGGTTCGAGGCCATCTGCAGGGGCGACTGTGACACGGTACCTGAGCAGGCATTCTTCATGGTTGGCACCCTCGCCGACGCGCTCGCGGCAGCCAAGGAGGTCGTCGACCTCGCTTCGAGTCCCATCAAGCCGAAGCCCGTCGCGACCGGCGCCGAGACGCCTCCGTCACTGGTCTCCTCCGGCGCAGGAGGCGAGCGCTGATGCTCTCCCTCGAGATCGTCACCCGCCACGGCCGCCGAGTCTTCGAAGACGATCTGACCGAGATCGTGTTCCGGCGCCGGGAGGAGCGGTTCGAGCAGGGAAGCGAGGTCGCCATATTCCGCGGGCACGCCCCGATGGTGATGCAGAACGCTGGCGGCGCGGTGCGGTGGAAGGACCAGAAGGACATCGTTCACCGCTACGACGTCGGCCCTGGGCTCGTCGAGGTACTCGAGGATCGGGTGCTGCTCGTAACGGACGCCGCGCGCCCTGCCGAGGAGTGACCGGGCGGATCTCCGTCGTCCGCTCGCA
>CAYHCN010000011.1:0-16656 GCA_964354945.1 uncultured Eubacteriales bacterium | reverse complement strand
AGGCTTGAGTGCAGGGCAGCACGTGGTCACCGTCTCGTGGACCGGCACCAAGAACCCCTCCGCGTCCAACAACTACATCAACGTGGACGCGTGCAACCTGTATGGCGTGCTCCGACCCTACGATCCGCTCCCGCAGCCGACTCGATTCCAGGAGAACGCGCCTCAGATCTCCTACAGCGGCCTGTGGTCGACCGGTACGTCCTCCAGCTACTCGGGCGGCACGTACACCTGTGCGGAATCTACCGCGACAGCTACCGTCCCGTTCACGGGCACCTCAGTCTCATGGATAGCAACTACAGGGTCCATCTTCGGTGTCGCGTCCGTGAGACTCGACGACGGTCCGGCTATCGACGTGGATCTGTACTCGGCCACGACGAAGCACAGAACTCCGGTCTGGAGCGCATCGGGCCTCACCGATGGATCGCACACGCTCACCATCTCATGGACAGGGCGCAGAAACACCGCTTCGACCCGGACGCTCGTCGACCTCGACGCGGTCGACATCCTGGGATCGCTTCGCTGAGTTCAGGCGACCGACACGCCCCCCGGCTCACGCCGGGGGGCGTGTACGCTGGCGCTCCGAGCCTCGGGCTATCCGAGACGGTGACGTGACCAGGACCAGACCGCCTGCGCCGAGCACCACCGCCGCAATGACGACAGGACGCCACGGGGGCAGCGTGACCCACGCGTAGGCGGCCGCGACACACGCCGCTTCGGCCAGCCAGAAGAGCACGATGGTGGTGTCTGCACCGAACCGATGCGCTGCGAGGTTGTACATATGGTTCAGGTCGCCGCCCATCAGCGGCCTTCCGGCCCGCGCACGCCGAACGATGGTTACCGTCACGTCCAGTACCGCCACACCAGCCACTAGACCCACGGCGAGGGCAGTGCTCACCGTAGACGTTGACACGAGCCCCAGACCGAGAACCGCGATGGCCGATCCGAGGAACAGGCTCCCCGAGTCGCCCATGAACACCCGACCGCGGTGCCAGTTGAACGGAAGAAATCCCAGCGCCACCGCAGCCAGCGCAAATGCGGGTGCCACGAGCCACATCTGACCCAGCGTGAGCCCGAGAACTGCCATACCGATCGCCGACAGGCATGAAACACCGGCGGCGAGGCCGTTCATCCCGTCGAGCATGTTGGTCGCGTTCAGCAGACCGACGAACCACACCGCTGCCACGGCGATCGCCATCCAGCGCACGGCCCCGCTCCCTGGAGCGAACGCCCAGCCGACCACGAGCGCCGTGGCCAGCTGCACGAACAGCCGCACGTGGGGCGACAGCCCGAACAGGTCGTCGACCCCTCCTACGAATAGCATGAGTGTTGGCCCGGTGAGGAGGAGCCACAGCTCCGGCCCATCGACGATACCTAGAGCGTAGAAGGCGATTGCCGTAAGCAGCCACACCACACCGAAGAGAACACCGCCGCCGCGCGGGGTAGCCCGGGTGTGGAGTTTCTCCGCCGAGATCTCGTCGCGGATTCCTCGCCTCTCGAGGAATCCAATCCACCCGGGCATGAGGGCCACCGTGAGCGCGAACGCACCTATGAGCACAAGCCAGACTGGGGTCACCGGTGGTTCCTCCCCCTCAGTCCCGTGGTCAACAGGGCGGCTACCTCGCCAAGACCGTAGCTCACATGAAGGGTCGCGAGCACGGCGGGCAGGACGGCAGCGTAGCGCAGCCCGTAGCGGAAGCCCGCCGAGATCGATGCGGCCGCGATGACGAGAAGGTACAAACCCAGTGCAGCAGCAGTGAGGCCACCGGCGACTGAAACCATCCCCGTCCAGCCGAGCAGAGCAGCGAGAACGGTACCTCCGAGCCCAAGCCCCACGAGCGCGACGAACACACCGGGCACCGCGTGACGGGCAGACAGCACGGAACCAGCGTCCTGGAGCGTTCGTACATTCCAGTAGCCGTTGCCGTAGTTCTGCCGGGCGAGCCCCGCAAGGTTCGCGCGCGGTCGGTAGCGCACCACCACGTCGCGCGAAAGGTAGACACCGTATCCCGCCGCCCTGACTCGCGCATTCAGCTCGATGTCCTGGTTGCGAACCAGCGTCTCATTCCATTCGCCGATCTCTTCCAGGACAGCTCGCGGATACGCGCCGACGTACACGGTGTCGACCCATCCCTCGCGCGACTCATCGCGGAACGCTCCGCCGCCAAGACCCACCGGGAGTCGGTGTGCGATGGCGATCGCCTCGTGCAGGTAGCCCTCTCCATACGGCCTTGCCGCTCCACCGACGAGACCGGCGCGCGTCTCTTGCAGGCCCCGCACACACGCACTCAGGTAGTGCTCGTCGGGCAAACAGTGGCCGGACAGAATCGAGACGACGTCGGAGACAGATGACCTCAGGCCGAGGTTGAACCCGCTGGCCAAGTCGCCTCTGGGGTTGTCCAGAACCGTGAAACATGCGTCGCCGGCGACGAGACGTCGCACGAGTTCTCCGGTGCCGTCCTCACTCGGAGCGACGGCGATCCACATGTGCCAAGCGCCCGCGTAGTCCTGGCGCCGCATGATCTCGATGACCGAATCGACGGTCAGGGCCGCGTTTCGGACACCCAGAAGCACGGCCACCGACGGCTGGGCAGCGAGTTTCGGGGGCGCCTTGAATGAGCGTCTTGCAGTGGCTGCGTCGGTCATCGGCCCGTCCCTGACGTAAGCACTGCGTTGTACAGGGCTTCAAGGTGCGGGTACTGGCTCTCCCAGGTGTAGTGAGCCAAGGCTGCGGCCCTTCCCGCGGCGCCCATCCGCGCTGTGAGATCGGGGTCGTCGACAAGGCTGACTATGGCGCTCGCCACCGCATCGGGCGACCCAGGGTCAACGAGCAGCCCGCACTTCGCCGCTTCCACGATCTCGCGCCACAGCGGGAAGTCGGAGGCGATAACAGGGATTCCGCCGAGCATGTACTCGAAGAGTTTCGTCGGATAGGCCTCGAGATAGTTGGGCTCGGGGAGCAAGACGACCATGCCAATGTCCGCCCCAGCGATCAGGCGGTCGATCCCCGCCCGGTCCTGCCATCCGACGTACGTCACTCGATCCCAACCGGGAACGCGCGAGAGATCCGACTCGTACTCCCGGGGCCAGAATCGACCTGCGAGCACCAGGCGGACCGGGACCTGCCGGTTCGCTCGACCGACCGCCTCAACGAGCACGCGAATGCCTCTCGCCTCGGTCAGCCCGCCCATGTAGACGAGTGTCGTCTCGGGGGATGCTTGCTCGGGAGCGTTTCGCGGTGCGATCTCGCCGGTGGGTGGGAAGTTCTGCACTACCTCGGTCGGCCTCAGCCTGCCGAATCGAGCGGCTATGTGAGGAGTCGCCGCGCAGCAGCCACTCATTGCTCTCGCCAGAACAGTCTCGGTGAGGCCTGCCACCCATGAGACGCTGGGACGGAGCCACGAAGGAATCCAGCCCTTGGACATGACCTGGAGCGGAAGGTCCTCGTGCACGTCGTAGACGACCGGAAGGCCCCGTGCGCGGGCGACAAGCGCCGGCACGAGCAGCTCAGCATCATGGATATGGATGAGCGCCGGATGCATGGCGAGCGCCCTCCACGTGCATCTCCACGCGCCGACGGTCATGCGGGCGAGCCGACTGACGCTCCTAGGAACCTCAACGATACCGACACCCTCGACCATGCGGGCGTCACCGTCGCCTCCGCAGACGAGCGTCACGTCGAACCCAGCTTCAGCGAGACCTCGGCATTCGCGGTACAGGATGCGAGCGTCGTTCCAGGGATGAGCCGTCGAGATATGAACGACCCTCGTCACGCAGCCTCCGGCACCGGGCAGTCGACGTCGACAGTAGCAGGCACAACTGCGCGCGCCAGCGCTGCACCCAGAAAGACATACAACATTCGGTTGTCGTTGAGATCACCGGACACCATTGCGTTGACCACGGCGAGCGCAAGCCCGGTGAAGATGAAGTCCGATGCGAGTGACCCTGGTCGAAACGCCTGCTTCAAGCTGCTCCAGAGCCCGCTCGCGACCGCGACGAGATAGGGAACCAATCCCACGAGCCCGAACTCAGCACCGACCTCTAGTACGGCGTTGTGAGGGTAGAGGTATCCGGCTCCGAATCCTGCGAAACCGCCAGATCCCCAGCCCACGATGGGGCGCGCCCGGAACAGCTCCGAAGCCAAGGCGAACAGAACGAGTCGGGTCGACCCGGATGTACCCGGGTCGCCGCTCAGGATCAGCGCGAATCGCGCCGTAGCCTGCTCGGGAATCAGCCGCCACGCCCCCGTTGCTGCCAGGACGATTCCGACTGCGGCTGCCGTGACAACAGCCCGCGCGGCGCCGCGAGTGACCAGCCGGATCAGGAGGATGAGGCCGCAGACCACGACAAGCCCGATCGCGGGACCGCGAGAGCCGGACCCTGCCAGGGCTAGAAGGCTTGCGACGATGACCGGGCCCCCCCACAACCAGCCTCTGCGGGCATGTAGAGCTCCGACGAACGCGCCGGCCGCCGCGTACGACGCCGCACGGCCGTATTGAATCGTATTCGACTGCAACGCGGTCAGACGCGCAGCCCCGGCCGAGAACCCCGAGAGCAGGCCGACGCAGGCGACTGTTGTCCCGTAGGCGATGACGGCGATCGCGAACCGACGAACCGCATCATCGCTGTCAAGCAGCAAGTAGCCGGCAACGAACGCGAGCAGGCTTAGGGTCCCGAACCGCGCGAGCTTATCGGCACCGTATCCCGATGGCTGGCTCAGAAACGACATCGCAACGATGGCCGCGAATAGTACGAACGCCCAGAAACCGGCCGGGGGCCGGCGCACGCCCCCTCGCATCAGGCGACCCAAAACCAGCACTGCGACCACAGCGCCCAGCGCCAGCGTCGGGTCGATGAAGGAGGGCAACGCGCTCTTGAACGATCCCGACACCACGAATAGGAGGAGCACAGCTTCGGGCCACAGGCGCGCAACGAAGGCGATCGGCACCAGGAGCAGCAGCCCGATTGCGATCTCGGTGCCGCGCTGCGGAAGGGCGATTGCGACGCCGAGCGCCACGCCGCCCGCTACCACCGCGATCGCTACCCACAGGCGGCGGGAACTCATCCCAACACCCGCCCCCGCCCCGAGACGTACGGGGCAACAGGGAGCGCAGCCACGCCGATGCTGACCGCGGTCACGGCACAGACGAACCACGCAGAGAGGCCCTCGTTCTGGAGCAGAACAACGCCCACACCGAGCACGACCGCGATCAGTATCGCGCCAGCCACCGGGCGCAGTGCCGGCACGGCACCCCATCTACGCATCACCGCGCCTGCGGTCACTACTGCCATCGCGGTCTGACCCAGAGCGTAGCCGACAGCTGTCGTCCACGACGGGGCCGACAGCAGGAAGAGACCCCCAACCAGACCCGTTACGACCAAACCGCCAATGGTGGCGTAGGTATTCACGGGCCGCCCTACGCTTGCGTCGGCTATCGAGCTGATCACGCCGTAGACCAAGACCCCGGGAATCGCGAGCATGACGATGCGCATGACTCCGACACCCGGCGCGAACTCCGGTCCAAGCCAGATGCGGACCACGGAGGGCGCGGCCGCGACCAGGGGCGGTACCATCGCCGCAGCGAGCACCAACACCACGGTGAGGATTCGTGCGCTGAGCCGGGTGATCTCGCTGTGCCGCCCGCCGCTGTGCATCTCCGACACGCGCGGCAGGAGCGTGACGCTGAGTGCCTGAAGGGACGCGGCTCCCATCTGTGAGAGGGAAATACCCGCCAGCAGGAAGCTGGCGATCCGCGGCGCGTCGGCATGGGTGGCGATCAGCGGCGGAACCGCAGCAGACATCGCCAACGCGAGACCCGCGGGAATTCTCGGCGCTCCGAACGCCATCAGTGCGCGGACCGTGCCCCAGGCCCCCGTCAGCCTCGCGCCCCACGCCTGGCTCGCGAGCAGCGCGATGTTGAGTATCCAGACAAGCGCGCCCGTCGCGAGCATGACGACCCTCACATCTACCTGAGGCACGAGGGTGGCGACCAGGATGACGGGCAAGACCGCCGCGGAAACGATGTTCGCGGTGCTCGCGGCGGCCTGCAGCATCCGCCCCCTGTAGACCGCAAACACGACGGCGCTAAACATCTGTCCTGCCATTAGCAGGACCGTTGCCCAAAGCAGAAGCGCATCCGGCGTCCCCAGAAGGACCTGGGCCAGCGCTCGAGGCGCGAGCGACACCGCCGTTGCAGTGACCAACAAGGTCCCAACGCACAGCGCCAAGGCCGAGAGCGCCATCCCCCGTTTCTCAGCTTCGGAGCGCGCGGTGGGAATCAGCCGTGCGAGCGACAGCGTCAGCCCCAGCGTCACGAGCGGCACACCGGCTGAGGCGACTCTCTTTCCGAGGTTGTACGCACCGAAGACCTCGACACCGCCGCGGTGCGAGAGCAACCACCCGAGAACCAGATTCGCGAGCAGCACGAGCGCCGTCGCAGCCGTGGTCGTGATGAGGTCGGCCCTCAGGCTCTGACGGGAAGTGAGCGGGCTCGTGAGACGACCGATCGCGCTCCGGTTGTCCGATGGCTTAGTGTCACCTACGTGTGGGATTTCGGAGCTCACCTAGAGCAGAGTCTCCATCTCCGTATCGTAGACGCCGCCCTTGGCTGTCTCGGCGCGCTCCTGGGCGACGCGGGATTCGTTCGGGTCGAACCCCGGAACGAGTTCGGCGATACAGTGGCGGATGGCGTCCGCCTCCGTGAGGCGCGCGTTCACCGCGAGTGCGCGGATGTCGTCGGCGAACCGCGGGCCGGGGCTCGGAACCGCACTCAGCCGGTCGATCCTCGGCGCTCCGGTCGGCATGAGTGATTCAGTGCCCGTGGTGAGGATCTCATGCAGCTTCTCTGCAGGACGCAGGCCGGTGAACTCGATCCTGGCGTCGCTCCCACTCAAAGTGATCATCATCTGCGCGAGCGTCACGATCCGAACCGGTTCGCCCATGTCGAGCACGAAGATGTCCCCGCCGTCACTGAGGGCTTGGGCCTGCAAGACCAGGCGCGCAGCCTCTGGGATTGTCATGAAGTAGCGCGTCACGTCGGGATGCGTGACCCGAAGTGGCCCTCCACGCCGAAGCTGCTCTTCGAACAGCGGCACGACACTCCCTCGGCTGCCGAGCACGTTTCCAAAGCGGACGGCGGTCCCTCGCATGCCGCGCCGGCATGCATCCAGCATGAGCCGTTCGGCGATGGACTTGGTGGCGCCCATGACGCTCTTTGGCTTGACCGCCTTGTCGGTGGAGATGAGGACGAAACGGTCGACACCTGCTGCCGCGCAGCCTTCGACAACGTTGACGGTCCCGACGACATTCGTCTTCACCGCCTCGTCAGGCTCGAGCTCCATCAGTGGCACGTGTTTGTACGCCGCAGCGTGCAGTACGAGGTGCGGGCGCGTCTCCAGGAAGATGTCGCGTAGCTTGCGATCGTCGCGAATATCGCAGAGCCGCATCTCGGAGAGACCGGGCGCCGACTCCTCAAGTTCGAGGAACAACTCATAGAGACGGCTCTCGTCGATCTCGATCAGAACCAGCAGCGCCGGATCGCACGCCGCCAGTTGTCGACAGAGTTCGGAGCCGATAGACCCGGCGGCGCCCGTTACCGCTACGATCCGGCCCTCGATCGTCTGGCGGATCGTTTCGGTGTCGATGGGCGCACTCTCCCGACCCAAGAGGTCGCCCACTTGGACGTCGCGCAGATCCGCAACCCCGACCTCTGAAGCTGCCCGAGCGATGCTGGGGACCACCTTCGCCGGCACATCCGCATCTACGCACTTCCGCAGCACGCGACTGCGTTCTTCGTGCGCAACCCCGGGCATCGCGACGAGCACCTGGTCGATCCCCTTCGCGGCAACGAGCTGCGGGATGTCGTCGATGCGACCCATCACCTTGCGGCCACGGATCGACCTTCGCTGCTTGGCGGGGTCGTCGTCGACGAAGCCGACGACAGTGATGCCAAGGGCGGGCTGTGTCTCGATATCGCGCAGCAGAAGCGATCCGGCGTCGCCGGCGCCTGCCACAAGCGTCCGACGGCCACCGGCGGCACCACCCCGAGTTCTCACGAAGAGCGACACGCGGACGAGTGCACGGGCGGTCGCAGTCCCAATGAACAGAAACGCCGCTGCGATGAGAACCACCCCGACGGGGGCCGCGCGGTACCCTATCGTCCGCGATGCGACGACTACGACCGTGAGCCCCGCAACCGTGAGCGTGGCCACGGCTCCCGCGAGGCGGATGAGCATGTCGACACCGACATACCTCCACACGTACTCGTAGAGCCCGAACGCGGCGTAGACCAGCGGCACCGCGACGAGGGCCGCGATCACGACCGTCCCCACGTTGCTCAAGAACGGCTCGGGGACCATTCCCTCGAAGCGGGCGAGGTAGGCACCCATGAAGGCGGCCACCGCGATGGCGCAGTCGACGAACACCAGTAGTGCAAGCGTCCCGTGAGCACGCAGGTCGCGACCACCGGGGGTCGCTTCCGACGAAGACCCCTCGCTCATGTGCACACCGCCTCGGCAAGTACCTTGCGGACCGCAGACGCGTAGTCCGCGATGTCCTCGGCGGTCACCAACGGATGGACATGGAACATCAGTGACCGTCGGCCGATCTCGTGCGCGTCCGGTCGAGGATTCCCGGCACCGGCGACTCCGTTAAACGCTGCCTCGGCCCCGAGGTCCGGACAGACGCCCGTGGAAACGGGAACACCTTCCGCTGCCAGGGCGACAAGGACCCGCTCGCGATCCCAGCCGGGACTCAGCCGGTCTAGATCGAGCAGCGCGTAGTACCTGTAGTAGGCGTGATACGCCCACTCTGGGACGTGAAGCCTTCTCATGCCGTCAACGTCCGAAAGCCAGGAATCGAGAAGCCGAGCGTTATCGCGACGGCTGTCGACCGTCAAATCGAGATGCTCCAGTTGGTGGAGGCCTAGGACCGCCTGCATCTCGGTCATCCGGAGATTCGTCCCGAAAGAGTCGTACACGCACCGGTAGGACAGCCCGGAACCACCGGCAGCGCCCTCCGCGCGCCGGCCATGATCCTTGTACTGACGCGCTCTCGACACGGCTGCGGATGGGACCACGACAAGACCGCCCTCGCCGCCCGTTGTGACGATCTTGTCCTGGCAGAAGCTGAATGCTGCCGCATCCCCCAGACCGCCAACGGGTCGGCCCCGATACCGGGCTCCGTGAGCCTGCGCGCAGTCCTCGACGAGGAAGACACCGTGCTCGGCGCAGAGCTCCCGCAGGGGGTCCATGTCGCAGGGCATGCCGGCGAGGTGAACTGCCACAACTGCGCGCGTCCGGCTAGTCACGACCGCGGTGACGGTCTCGGCACTCAGCGTTTGCGTCTCCAGATCCACGTCGCAAAGCACCGGCGTCGCGCCGACGGCGACAACGCAGCTCGCTGAGGCGATGAACGTGCGGCATGGCACGATGACCTCGTCACCAGGTCCTACGCCCAGCGCACGCAGCGCGAGCTCCAGCGCGACCGTGCCGTTCATCACGGCAATTGCGTCGGAGACGCCCAGGTAGGACGCGTATGCCGCCTCGAATCGCCGTCCGTACTCACCAGTCCAGTAGTTGACCGCGCCGGATCTGAGGACGCTGGCCACGAGCTCGATCTCCTCGTGGCTGAAGGCGGGCCAGGAGGGCCAGGGACGGGACCGGACAGGGGGGCCGCCGTCGATGGCCAACGTCACCGGACCCACCCCCTCACGCTCTCACTGAGCAGTGGCGCGCTTGCTACCACGGCACGTATCGCGTCACAACTGAGAGATCCCAGCCAAGGTACTGGCCCACGAAGTACAGCACGATCGTGCCGATGGCAATCGCGGTGAGGAACGCCAGGAACCCGATGAAGATGGCGCGAACCACTCCGGCAGCGCGTCGGCCGGGCGGTTCGTCCCCGACCGGCATCTGCTCGTACTGGGCTTCCTTGCCGAGGGGTACCGCGCGGGCGCCACTGTCGCTGACTCCTTTGCGACCCGACGTGTAGTAGTGGGAGTAGTACGTCGTCGAGCCGTAGTACCCGTAGCGTCCTGCACGGCCCTCATCCAGACCCCACACGACGGCGCCGACTACCCGCGCTCCCGACTTCTCGAGCAGCTCAGCAGCCTTGCGCCCCGCGTCGCGCGTCGAGACGCCGGCTTGGCTCACGATCAGTACGCCGTCCGCCCAGCGGGCCACCGCGGCCGGATCGGCCACCGCCAGCAGCGGGGGCGTGTCGATGATCACCCAGTCTGCCCACTCCTCGAGCGACTCAAGCACCTCTTGCATCTTGGTCGAGCCAAGCAGTTCGCTCGGGTTCGGAGGCATCTTGCCCGCAGTGAGCACCAACAACTGCGAGTCGCCGGGCCGCTGGAGGGCCGCCTTGAGCGAATGCGCCCCCAACAAGACGTCGGACAGGCCGATGAAGTTGTTGACCTGGAAGAACTCCTGAGTGGTGGCTCGACGGAAGTCCGCTGAAACCAGCACGACCTTCTTGCCGGCGTTCGCGAGAGCGGCAGCCAGGTTCGCCGAGACCGTCGACTTGCCCTCGCCTGGTGCGGCCGAGGTCACCACGATGGTCTTCATGTCGTTCTGGAAATTGACGAAATCGAGGGAGTTGCGGAGCACACGGTACGCTTCTGCGGCCGCCGACCCGGGGGCTTCGAGAATCACGAGCCGGCGTGGCTCGCTCCTGTCGACCGCGTCGACGGGGATCGTCCCGAGCACGGATGTGCCGTAGACGCGCTGCGCCTCATCGGTAGACCCGATCGTGTTGTCCAAGTACTCGGTCAGAAACGCCATGCCGATCCCGAACGTGAGGCCCACGATCAGACCGAGGGCGGTGTTGCGTGTCGGCTTTGGCGCCACGGGGTCGAGGTTGACCGCTGCGCTCTCTACAACCGTCACGCCGCCGTTCTCGAGCTTCTGGTTGATCTTCAGCTGCTCCAGCTTCTCCGCGAGCGTGGTATAGGAGCCCGTCGCGATCTGCAACTCGGCCGAGAGCTGGTCGGTCTTGCCACTGTCCTGAATCCTCTTGCCTAGGTCCAGGATCTGGTTCTGGGCGACGTTGAGGCGCCTCTGGACTTCGTCGGCAGCCTCCTTCAGAGAAGTCCGACGCAGGTCGCGAGCCCAGGCAACGTACTCCTCGGCGATAGCGTTGGCGGTCATGGCGGCCCTCACCGGAGTCGCCGCCTCTACTCGCACAACGAGGATGTTCGTCTGGCCCTCGGCAGTCACTCGAACGGTCTTCGCAAAATCCTCGGGGGACATCTTCAGATTCAGCTTGCGAATCGTGGCCTCAGCCACGGGGCGGATCCCAACGAGCGCAAGTTGGGTCTGGAGTGCCCGCTCGGGTTGGCTTGACAGCTCGGGCACGACGGTGCCGAGCAAAGCGGCGCTCGTGTCCTTCTCCGAAACGAGGATTCGAGCCTCCGCGACATAGGTCTTTGGTTGGATCAGGCTCACAGCGAGCGCGGTCAGCGCGACGATGAGAGCGGATGCGATGATGATGCCTTTGCGTGCGCGGATCACGTTGAGGTAGTCGCGCAGCTCCATACCGTCCTTCCCGACGATGTAGGCGCCCCTGCTGCACTTGTCATCATACGAGAACGACCGGCGAACTGCGCCGGTCGTTGTGATTCCCGTGACGCTACGTCAGCTACTGCCAGGCGAATCCCGTCAGGAACCAGTAGTAGTCCAGCCCCCGGGTCTTCTCGACCAGAATGAAGCGGCCTCGCTCGCCCTCGTAGTCGCCGCCGTGCAGCACAACGTTGACACTGACGGCATTAGTGCCCTCGGTGACCGAGACGACATCCATCCCCGTGATCGTTCCCTCGGCCAGAGCCGCCAGCCCGTCTTGGGAGGAGGCGGAAGCCTGGCTCTTTGTTATGACGGCGACCACGGAGTCATCCGCCTGCCCATCGACTGGCGCCTGCTCCGACTCGCCGGTGTCGAGACCGGCGAAGTACCACATGCCGTCGACGAGGATCAGGTTGATAGTGCCCGAGTGCTTGGTCCCGTCGGAGTACGTCGCAGTGAGCGGGACTTCCACGCCGTTCTTGGTTTCGGCAGGAGTCCCGAAGGCAAAGCTCTTCACCTCGGAATCCACCACCGACGTCATCCCCGACTGGGACGCCAGCTGCTCCTGGTACATCGTCTCTTGTGCCCAGGCGGGAAGGACCACGGCGTCGCCATCCGTTGACTTGACGGGGGGCTGGCCGGTGCTCGCGGGCGCGGGGGTAGTCGTGCGCGGCGGCGTCTGTGGATCTGACGACAGGCCGAGGTAGGGCGCAAGAAATGCGGTGACCTGATCGATGCCGCCGGACCACACGAGCGCATAGGCGAACGCGCCCATGGCTAGCACCGCCACGAGAACGGCCACGACGAGAAGCACCCGCCTCTTTGGTTTGGGCGTATCCTCCCGCTCCGGCAGTTCTAGCTGCAGTGCTTCTGTTCCGACCATGACCTTCCCCTTGCGCCTGCGACCCGGGCTGCGCGCGACGCGCCGATTCCTGCAGCGGGCGTACGCGCGCGACCCCGAAGGCCTGGTCGGCCTCCATGTGGTCTCATCGGCACTCCGAACAGGTTACTTGACCTCGAAACGGGCGCTCACGCGCAACCTACGGGACCGGCGTCGAGGTCTGCGGATGCGAGCGAGAAGCGAGCGACGACAACCAGTTCTTCAGTCGCGCCGAGGACAGGTCGGATTCGATCCCGGTCGACTGCCCCGACGCGGCCAGCAGGCGCTGGAGCGCGGCTGCCGCGTCCCCAAGCACCGCACGCCGGGCGGAGGGGTCGAGACCGTGGATACCCGCGAGCAGCACGCCCAGGTCACCGGCGTCGAGGGCAACCTCGCCTGCGGGAAAGGACACAAGGTCGGAGCCATTGAAAACGTCGATCGGACCCGGCAAGTTCACCGACAGGCCGGACTTCGCGAGAGCCGCCCATGTGGCTTCGTCGACGGCGGCCCAAGCCGGTTCGCCGACCCCTGCGACTTCGGCGTAGGCCCGCGCGAGCGAGGACCCCCCGCCGAACGTGAAGGCGTCACCCAGGGTCGTGGCCGAGGTACCCGGCACGACGGCGCGCGTGAGCGGGTCGACCACCGTTCCGCTGCCCCCGCCAGGAGGGTAGTACACGAGAAGCCGTGCAGCCTGGTCGCCATTTGCGTCAGGCAGAACCAGCGCGAGCAGCACGCCTTGCTCGGATCGCCTGCCTACTAATGGCTCGCCGGTACTGGCGCGCTGCAGGGCGACCAGAGCCCCGGCGAGCACGAGTACCCCGAGGAGCGCGCCCAGAAGGATCGCGACGAGGAGGCCCCAGCGCGTCATGGGGTGTGTTCGAGGTACGCGAGGACGCCATCGGCGATGCCTTGGGCGACCTTGTCTTGGTAGTGAGGACTTCCGAGGAGCCGGTCTTCTACGGGATTTGAGAGGAACCCGCACTCCACGAGCACCGAAGGCACTTTCGCGAAGTTGAATCCGGCCAGGTCGCCACGGGGTTGGACGCCGTTGTCCTGAGCACCGGTCGCCGAGAGCACACCACTCTGCACGCGAAGTGCAGCCTGCTTGCTGGCGATCGAGTACCGACGCGCCCACCTGTTGGCTGCGGGGTAGAGAGTCGACGCGCCTGCCTTGCTCGGATCCGGGCTTGCGTTCCCATGGATGCGAACGAACAAGTCGGCCTTGGACCGATTCGCCAGCATCGCGCGTTCGGCGTTCGAAAGGTTCACGTCGTTCGTGGTGCGGGTCATGACGACCTTCACTCCCGCTTTCCGGAGCCGCGCCGCGAGATTGGTCGATATCTGGAGCGCGATCTCGAACTCGGGAACGTGCGTTGAGACCCCCGTGGCGCCGCCGGTCGACTTGACCTTGCGGACTCCCGAACCCGGGCCCACCGGTTCCCGGCCCTGGTCGGAGCGCGCCTGGTGTCCGGGATCGATCACAACGACGAACTGCTTCGGCTTCGCCGCGACGCTTGCGGCGACTGTCGTTCCAGTCGGAGATGGAGTGCCGGCGTTGTTGCCCGCCACGACGAGCCGGATCGGGCTACCCGACGGCACGAGCACGCCAGGAGCGGGATCCTGGCCGAGCACGGTACCGGGACGACCGGCGGCCTGCTCCTCGTAGGACACCGATATCTTGAACCCAGCGGCGTCGAGCACGAGCTGTGCGTCCGCAAGCGATCCACCTGCCACCGCGGGGACTTCGACACTACCCGCCGACCCGATCACCGTCGTGGGGCTGGGACGCGCAGATGCTTCGGCGGCCTCAGCCGTGGGACGGCCGCTGCTCTTGACCGCGACGGCCATCAGGGCGAGGCCGACCACGACGAGCACGCCGGCCGCCACAAGCAGCGGCATCATGCGCGCGAGCGACAGCCCGCCGCGGGACGTCCGCGGCTGCGGATCCCGACCCCGCGACGGCCTAGACCTGGTGGTGCGCTCGGCCATGCCCCTCCATGGTGGGCCCGGCAGGACTCGAACCTGCAACCAAGGGATTATGAGTCCCCTGCTCCGCCATTGAGCTACGGGCCCCGCTCGAATATGTCTCTCCCCCGCCGAGGCTGCGCTCGCGCGCGCGGCGGTGCTCCCTCAGAGGGTAGATGGTACCTGAAGCCGAGCCCCGGGTGGGGCAGAAGAGAGGACGATTTCTGGGAACGCGAGAAGGTCCTCGGCAGGGGCCCAGTCGGGTTGCATCGGTCCAAAACCGACCTTATACTGTCCACTTGCGCCGCGAGGCGTGCCGCATTCCTCGGTAGCTCAATCGGCAGAGCATCCGGCTGTTAACCGGAGGGTTGTAGGTTCGAGTCCTACCCGGGGAGCCAACACGAACACAGGCCCCGCATATGGCGGGGCCTGTTCTGTCTTCCATGAGCGATCGTATGCGGAATCTAGCTCCGGTCAGGGCGAGCTCACCATGTCTTTCGACTGTGAGTCGGCCGCCCAAACCTTCCGATCGATGTACTGGTGCGTATGGATCAGAGTCCTCCCGCCCCCGTGGATGTCCTCCTCAAGAGCCTTCTCAAGCCCCTGCCCGCGCTCGTGAACCTGAATCAGCGCGAGGGCAAGATCGTTCACCGAGCTGAACTGCCGACCAGGCTGACCGGTGACCGAGATCGGAGCGTTCAACTTGGCGACTTGCGCGTCGAGCTGGCGGACCTGGACCTGCAGCCACACCGACCACACCAGCAGGGCAACGACGAGAACCGCGAGAACGTCGCGGACGAGGTTGGAGGGCCGTCGCCCCTCCATCAGGTTCGTCTGCGTCCTTTGCATCTGGCACACCCCCCTCGGTCCAGCCGAGGTCGCGCGTAAGCGGACTTCCACACCCTCAAGGAAAGAGTACGCCGCCCGGGTACCGGGCGGCGTCGGCCGTGCGAGTGATTCGAGTCCTCCAAGAGGCCCGGAAAGTGGTCAGTCCAGGTAGTCCCGAAGCTTGCTCGATCGGGAGGGATGCCGCAGCTTGCACAGCGTCTTGCTTTCGATCTGGCGGATGCGCTCGCGGGTGACACCGAACTCCTTGCCGACCTCCTCAAGCGTGCGGGGATGGCCGTCGGTCAGGCCGAAGCGCAACTCGATGACCTTGCGCTCGCGCTCGGACAACCCGTCGAGCACGCGGCACAGCTGCTCCTGCAACATCGAGAAGCTCGCTGCATCAGGGGGGACGATCGCCTCGGAGTCCTCGATGAAATCTCCGAGCTGGCTGTCCTCTTCCTCGCCGATCGGAGTCTCGAGCGATACCGGCTCCTGCGAGATCTTGAGGATCTCCCGGACGCGGTCGGCGCTCATCTCCATCTTCTCGCCGATCTCCTCGGGGGTCGGCTCGCGGCCGAGCTCCTGGAGCAGCTGACGCTGGATGCGGATGAGCTTGTTGATCGTCTCGACCATGTGCACGGGGATGCGGATCGTGCGCGCCTGGTCGGCGATCGCTCGCGTGATCGCCTGGCGGATCCACCACGTCGCGTAGGTCGAGAACTTGAAGCCCTTGCCGTAGTCGAACTTCTCGACTGCACGGATGAGGCCGAGGTTGCCCTCCTGGATGAGGTCGAGGAAGAGCATCCCGCGACCGACGTATCGCTTGGCGATGGAGACAACGAGCCGAAGGTTCGCCTCGACGAGCTGCTGCTTTGCGTCGAGACCGACCTGCTCGATGCGGCTTAGGCGCCGGCGCTCGGGGCGATCGAGCTCGTAGCCCTTCTCCTCTGCGTCCTCGAGACGCGCCATGGCGTCCAGGCCGGCCTCGATCTTCATCGCGAGGTCGACCTCCTGGGCGGCGGTCAGCAGGGGAACCTTGCCGATCTCCTTCAGGTACATGCGAACGGGGTCGCCGGTGAGCGGCGCGACGCCGTTGTCGGTGACCCGCTTCTTGGTCTTCTTCTTGGCGGTCGCCTTGGTGGGCTTCGGGAGCTGGATATCGACGATCTCAGCGCCCTCGGTGTCGTCGATGGGCGCGTCGAGGTCGGGCAGGGGTGCGCCCGGAATCGCGGTCGCGGGCTCGGCGTCGGCAACGGTCTTTGCGACTTCGTCCACGTCGAGAATGTGCGAGGGGTCCTCGACGATGTCGATGCCGAGATTCCGGAAGTGCATGTACACCTCGTCGAACTGCTCTCCCGTAAGCTCGACGTCGGACAGGTCCCCCTGGATCTCGTCGTCCGTGAGGGTGCCCTGGGCCTTGCCCA
>CAYHCN010000010.1:0-16735 GCA_964354945.1 uncultured Eubacteriales bacterium | reverse complement strand
TGCGTAGGGGTCGCGGCGTCCTCGGCGGTGCCCCGGTCCGCCGAACAGCAGGTCGATGAAGCCGCGAACGTCCCACAAGACGTCGTACGCGTACCAGCCCCGGTCCCCGCCGATGCAGGCAACCGGGTCGAACGCGGCTTCGGGCGGACACGCGACCTCGAGGGTTCTCGAGTCGGCGACCCTCCCCTCGCGAGCGACGCGCTGCGCCTTGAGGGGCACGCCTCGTGGGAGCTCTCGACTCCACAGAGTCGATGCGAACTCGGCGTCCTCATCGGCGAAGGCCACGTCGATCGCCTGGACCGCGCCCATCGGGACGATGCCGGGGAAGTCGCGGGCCGCTGCATCGTCGGTCACCGTCGTCGGGAACTTGAGCGACTCGGCGAGCTGCCTGCCGACGGTGGCCTGCTTCGGCGTGAAGAGGTAGAGCCACCAGCCCGAGAGGCCCGGCGAAAGCACCGGTACCGGGATTATGAGACGGCGGAGTCCCTGGTGTTCGCCGTAGAGGCGGAGCAGGTCGGCGTAGGTGACGATGTCGGCGCCGCCGATCTCGTACACGCGGTGCCCGTCGAACGGCGGCAGTTCGACCGCCGCGACGAGATAGCTAAGGACGTCGCGAAGGGCGATGGGCTGTGCCGGCTGCCGGACCCACCTCGGTGTCGTCATCGCGGGAAGCTTCTCCACGAGATTGCGGATCATCTCGAAGGAGGTCGACCCGCTGCCGACCACGATGGACGCACGGAACTCTGCCACCGGCACTCCGGTCGACGCGAGGATCTCGCCGACTTCGTGTCTGCTCGACAGATGCTCGGAAAGCCCCGAGACGTCCTTGCCCAGTCCGCCGAGGAAGACGATGCGCGAGACGCCGGCGTCGGCTGCGGCCCGAGCGAAGATCGTAGCCGCTGCCCGGTCCCGCTCGGCGTAGTCGGCGCCGCCGCCCAGCGTGTGCACCAGGTAGAAGGCGGTGCGGGTGCCCTCGAGTGACGCTCGAGTCGCCGTGGGGTCGAATGCGTCGGCAGCCACGACTTCGACTCCGTCCGGGGCTTCCACTGCCTCGGGACGACGTGCGGAGGCCCTGACGCAGTAGCCCGCGTCCAACAACGGGCGTAGCAGATGGGCGCCGATATACCCGGTCGCCGCGTTGACGAGTACGCTCTCTCCGCCGCGCGGCCGGCCCTCGTCTCCCACGTCCATGTGTCTACACCCCACCGATGAGGACCGCCGCAAGCATCATCGAGGCGAAGGCCGCCCCAATATAGACCCCGACGGGCACCGAGCCGGCCCACAGCACAACGGCGAGTAGGGTGGTCGGCGCACCGACAAGGATCGCCGAATCGAGCCACGGGGCATAGCTCCAGAACGCGTACGCAGCTGCCACGAAGGCGAGCCCCGACGTGCCCCACAGCAGGACAGCTACGACGGACTGGACGGTGCGGCCCGCACGCGCGAGAAGCCACGAGTCGCCGAAGCCCTGATGTCGACCCTTCGGCACAGCGAGCCAGACGGCTCCGCCGAGCATGCCGAGACCGTGCACCAGCAACGCCAGCGGTACCAGCGTGCGAACCAGCGGAGTCATCAAACCATCCTTCCACCGAGATTGTTCCCCCGTGCTGTTTGGACCGCATCCCTATGCCGGCGGGGACCCCGGGTCACGTGAACCTCCGCCTTCGCGTGTCTCGTCGAACGGCTCGGGGCCAGTTGGCGGCGGCGGCCAGACGGGCGGCTCCGGGGGCTCAGGGGGCTCCGGGGGTCGCGGGGGGCCCAGGGGCTCGGGAGGCGCCAGCTGCTGCACGGCCCGGTCTTCGGTACCGAGAGGCGCCCCCTCATCCTCGACTCCGAGTCGAAGCTCCTCGGCGGCGAGGCCATCCACTCCGACGACCTCGCGCAACCTCAGGTAGCGGCGCTGTTCGACGCGCTCGATCCGAGGCGTTCCACTGGTCGCTGCGTAGAAGATGCCGTCATAGCTCGGGTCGAGCCCCGCGACGAGGTTCGAGGCGCGAGCGGTCTTGCGAAACGCGGACAGCATCGGTGCAGGGTCCTTCAGAAGGAGCATCCCTTCGGCATCCGACTTCTCGTGGGATGTCCTCTGTAGCAGGCGACCCCACACCGTGACGATCCATGCCGAGCTCAGCACGGCAACATAGGTCAGCACCACGATGACGATGACCACGATGATGAGGTAGCCGGCCCGGTCGCCGATATCGACGTCAGTGCATCCGTCGCCGCATCCGTCGCCGCATCCGGTACCGCCGCCGGACTTCTCCTTGTCGCCGCCGGCGCCGGCCGGTTCGCCCGTGCCGGTGCCTCCCCCGCCCGCGCACCCCTTGCTCGCGAAGCTCGGCGACTCCCGAATCGCTTTCAGCGGCCCCATGAGAGCAGCCAGCGCGGTGCCGAACATGATGTCGCCTGCGATGATCCGCGCGATGAGGGCGGCAACGACGGCGCGCTCCTCGGCGACTGAGAGCATGCTGAGGAACCCGGGGGTGACCCCGATCAGTGGTCTGGATCGCGTTGTACCGAGTGCGAACGCGTTCACATCACTGGGGCCGCCTGCGGTCACCACGATCCTGGGCGGTGCCTCGAGACCGGCCGCCAAAGCCATATCGTGAACGGCGGAGACGAGCTCGGGCGCCTCTTCGGGGCCCAGTTCGCGCGCCGCCAACCGGCCTCGGACCCAGTGCTCCGCGTTGGACAGCTGGATCGCTGCGTAGAGCCCTCCCAAGAAGAGCAGGACGACGACGGCTACCGCCCACGCGGTGAAGAAGCTGTCCCAGTAGCCCGCGGACGGATTCTCGACGAGGAGCACTCCGATCAGCGCCCCCGGCACCGCGACGAGCGCAGACGCGAGTAGCAGCGCGGAGCCGGTCACGTAGAGCGCGACGAACGCACCTAGGCGTAGCCGGTTCCCGTCGACGCGCACCCACAGCGGCTGCGACCGGATCGGCCGTGGATCCTTCGCCACCGGTCCCCCTGTCCGCGGCTTGGACGTCGCGGCCAACGCCGCGACGCTCCGTGGCTCCTAGAATAGCCCCGGTTGGTCCGGAGCGGATGCGGGAACCGCCTCGCCGAGATGCTCGTACGCGCGCACCGTCGCCTGCCGGCCCTTCGGCGTCCGGGTGATGAGCCCAAGCTGCAGCAGATACGGCTCGTAGACGTCCTCGAGCGTGTCGGCGTCCTCGGACACCGCACTCGCGAGGGTGTTGAGCCCGACCGGCCTTCCCGAGAAGGTGACGGCCAGCGTCTGGAGGATCTTGAGATCCATCGCGTCGAGGCCCGCGTGGTCGACTTCGAAGAACGCAAGGGCCTCGGCGGCGACATCCTCGTCAATCCGGCCGTCCCGGCGCACCTGGGCATAGTCGCGCACCCTCTTCAGCAGCCGGTTGGAGAGTCGCGGGGTGCCCCGGCCGCGCCGGGCGATCTCGGACGCGCCGTCGAGGTCGATCTCCACGCCGAGGATGTTCGCGGAGCGCTGCACGATGGCGCGCAGCTCGTCCACAGTGTAGTAGTCGAGCCGGAACGCCATGCCGAAGCGGTCGCGCAGCGGGCCAGTGAGCAAGCCCGTGCGGGTCGTCGCGCCGATGAGCGTGAAGACGGGCAGGTCGAGACGGATCGACCGGGCCGCGGGGCCTTTGCCGATGACGATGTCGAGGGTGTAGTCCTCCATCGCCGGGTAGAGGACCTCTTCGACCGCCCGGTTCAGGCGGTGGATCTCGTCGATGAACAGGACGTCACGGGCCT
This sequence comes from uncultured Eubacteriales bacterium, assembly GCA_964354945.1. Lineage (GTDB taxonomy): Bacteria > Actinomycetota > Coriobacteriia > Anaerosomatales > CAVXGS01 > CAVXGS01. The sequence goes on along the minus strand of CAYHCN010000010.1, from coordinate 13,000 downwards.
CAAGGTTCGTGAGGATGGCGGCAAGGTCCCCGGCCCGCTCGATGGCCGGCCCGCTCGTGGTGCGTATGCGGACCTCGAGCTCGTTGGCCACGACTTGCGCGAGTGTCGTCTTGCCCAGCCCCGGGGGGCCGGAAAGCAGCAGGTGGTCGAGTGGCTCGTTGCGCTGCCGCGCCGCCTCGATGAGGACCGAGAGATTCTCCTTGACCCGCGACTGGCCGAGGTACTCGTCGAGGCGTTTCGGCCGCAGCGTGCGGTCGATCTCGAGGTCGTCCTCGGTGAAGTCAGCCGAGACCAGACGTTCCGCGTCGGTCTCGATGGCGTCATCGCGCTTCGATGAATCCGCTTCCCAGATCGTGCTCACCCGCCCGACCCTCCGAGACGTCGCAGAGCGTGCCGAAGCAGGACCTGCGGATCCGAGCCGTCGCCCTCGAAGCCCCTGAGCGCGGCGGCCACCTCCGCCGCTGAGAAGCCCATCGAGAGCAGCGCCTCGGTGGCCTCTGCAGAGGCCGCAACACCGGCTCCGTCGCCCCCCGGTGCGCCGGCCAACTCGGGAACGCCCATCTTGTCCTTCAGCTCGAGGCAGATGCGCTGAGCGGTCTTCCTGCCGATTCCCGGAACGCCGGACAGGAGCGCAACGTCCTCGGCGGCAACGGCTGCCGCAAGGTCGTCGGCACTCAGCGCCGACAGCGTCGCGAGCGCGACCTTGGGGCCCACCCCGCTCACGGTGATCAGCTGCTCGAAGGCGTCCTTCTCGGGAACGCTCTCGAAGCCGTACAAGGACAGCTCGTCCTCTCTGACGTACAGGTAGGTCCACACCATGACTTCATCGCCCTCGGCGGGCAGTGCCGCCACCGACGACGTTGACATCGCGAGGCGATAGCCGACACCGGAGACCTCGAGCAGGCACGAGTTCGCGGTCCTGCCCGCGACCCGACCGGTGAGGAACGCGATCATGCCGGCGCCTTGCCCGTGGCGGTGCCGGTGATCGGGCTGCCGTAGGCGGCGCGCTCGAGAGAGCGACGGCCGCGCAAGCTCGCGTGGCACAGCGCCACCGCGAGCGCGTCGGACGCGTGATCCGGAGACGGATCGTGGTCGAGGCCGAGCAGCGTGCGCACCATGTACTGAACCTGGCGTTTGTCGGCGGACCCGCCGCCAACGACGACGCTCTTCACCTGAACTGGCGAGTACTCCGCGATCTCGATGTTGGCTTCGACCGTCGCCAGCAGCGCAACACCCCTCGCCTGGCCGGTCGCGAACGCGCTCTTGGCATTGGTGCCGAAGAACACGGACTCGACAGCGCACTCGTCGGGCCGATAGCGCGACACCACTTCAGCGACGGCGTCGTGAACCTGAGAGAGGCGCTCTGCGACGGGTGTCTCCGGCCGGGTCGTCACGCAGCCGTACGCAAGACACACGGAACTGCTCCCCCTCTGCTCGACGACACCCCAACCGGTGTTCGCGAGACCGGGGTCGATGCCCAGGATGATCAACGACGCCCCTCCAGCCGCACGACCGAATCGAACATATGTTCAGGGTAGCGCAGGGCTCGGACGGGCGCAAAACGAAGGCCATCCGCGCTGCTACGCGAGCGCGGCCTCGATCTCGGGAGTGAGCTCCATGGTGTGGTAGACGTTCTGGATGTCGTCGTGCTCCTCAAGCACGTCGACGAGGCGAAGGACCTTCTTGGCGTCCACGACCGTGATGACAGTGGCGTTGACGGGCTCCATCACCAGCTCTACACCGCTCGTCGCGATTCCCGCGGCCTCGATGGCGCGCTTGACGGCCATGGTGTCCGAGGGGGCAGTGTAGACGATCCACGCCTCTTCGCCCTCCTCGATGTCCTCGCCGCCGGCGTCGGCGACGAGCAGGAGCAGCTCCTCCTCGTCGGGCGCCGCGGTCTTGTCGACGGCGATCTGGCCCTTGCGCTCGAACTGGAACGCGACCGAACCGGTGGCGCCGAGATTGCCCCCGGCACGGGTGAACGCCGACCGAACGTCCGCGGCGGTACGGTTCCGATTGTCGGTCAGCGCCTCGACGTAGATGGCGATGCCGGCGGGGCCGTAGCCCTCGTATATGACCTCTTCGTAGTTGGCCGCGTCGGCACCCGCGCTGAACGCCTTGTCGATGGCCGTCTGGATCTTGTCCTTGGGAAGCGAGTAGCCCTTGGCCTTCTCGATCGCGGCCGCAAGGGACGCGTTGTTCTCCGGGTTGGGGTCGCCACCCGTCTTTGCGGCAACCGTGATCTGGCGCGAGAGTTTGCTGAACAGCGCCGATCGCTTCTTGTCCTGGGCGGCCTTGCGATGCTTGGTGGTCGCCCACTTAGAGTGTCCGGACACGGTTCGCTCCTCTTCCGTGCGTCGATCGTTCGGGCGGCACCTGCGCGATCGCGGTGACTAGCCGATGACCTGCTCGACGAAGTACCGGTGGATACGGGGGTCGCCGGTCAACTCGGGGTGGAACGTGGTGGCCATGAGCCTATTCTGCCGCGCCGCAACGATCCTGCTGTCGTGCTTCGCGAGGACCTCGACTTCGGGTCCCACCGCCTCGATCCAAGGTGCCCGGATGAATACGCCCCTGAACACGTCGTCGAAGTGCGCTACGTCCAGGTCCGCCTCGAACGACTCAAGCTGACGCCCGTAGGCGTTGCGGCGGACGGTCACGTCCATGAGCTCGAGACAGCGCTGCCCCTCAACCCCGTCGATGACCTCGTTGGCGAGCAAGATCGCGCCCGCGCAGGTACCCCAGACGGCCATGCCTTCGGCATGGCGCTCGATCACAGGCTCGTAGAACCCGTACGTCTCCATGAGCTTCGCGATCGCCGTCGATTCGCCGCCCGGAATCACCAGGCCGGCGAGTTCGTCAAGCTGCTCGGGAAGCCGTACGGCGACCGTACGGACTCCGAGCGCCTCCAGCGAGTAGACGTGCTCCCTGAACGCACCCTGCAGGGCAAGGACTCCGATCTGCACCTACCAGCCACGCTCCTGCATACGCTCGTGCTCGGGGATGTCGGCGATGTTGATGCCGACCATCGCCTCGCCGAGGTCGCGCGACACCCGAGCGATGATCTCGGGGTCCTCGTAGTGCGTCGTCGCCTCCACGATGGCCTTCGCCCGCTTCGAGGGGTCGCCGCTCTTGAAGATGCCGCTGCCGACGAACACGCCGTCGCAGCCCAGCTGCATCATGAGCGCGGCATCTGCCGGTGTCGCGATACCGCCCGCCGAGAAGTTCACGGCCGGCAGCTTGCCGTTGTCGTGGACCCACTTCACCAGCTCGTAGGGCGCCCCCAGCTGCTTGGCCGCATCGAACAGCTGCTCGTCGCGAAGACCTGCGACCCACGCGATCTCGTCGGTCACGGTGCGCATGTGACGCACCGCCTCGACGACGTTGCCCGTACCAGGCTCGCCCTTGGTCCGGACCATCGCCGCGCCTTCCGCGATGCGCCGGAGCGCCTCACCGAGGTTGCGGCATCCGCACACGAACGGGACGGTGAAGTCCCACTTGTTGACGTGGTATTGCTCGTCGGCGGGGGTAAGGACCTCGGACTCGTCGATGTAGTCGACGCCAAGGGACTGAAGGACCTGCGCCTCAACGAAGTGGCCGATGCGGCACTTCGCCATGACCGGGATGCTCACCGCATCCACGATTTCGGCGACCTTGGTCGGGTCTGCCATCCGAGCGACGCCGCCCGCAGCGCGGATGTCGGCAGGAACGCGCTCCAAGGACATGACGGCGACGGCACCGGCGTCCTCGGCGATCTTGGCCTGCTCGGCGGTTACGACGTCCATGATGACGCCGCCCTTGAGCATCTCGGCAAGGCCGGTCTTGACGCGAAGAGTGCCGATTTCCTTGGGGTTGTCTGCCACGCGGCTTTCGACTCCTTCCTGGGCGCCCAACGGGCGCGGATGGCGTGTAACCATGGGATTGTACCGATGGGCGTACCTGCGTAACAAGCACCGGGGCGGTGCGCTATCGCGGCGGGGCGAGGATTCGAGCGGCTACTTCAGGGTGATGTTCTGGTCGAGCATCAGCACTTGAATCCACGTGTTGCCTCGCTCCAGCTGCACCGGCCTCCCGTTGGCGTCCTTGAACGAGGGCGGGGTGTTCTTGTTCGCCGCCCACGTACCGGGGAACTGCTGCCCGTCGCGGAAGACGACGGCACGCCCCGAACCGCCCAGCTGGATGTCGTACATCTGGTCGCCCCACTTGCTTGTGCCCCGGGGGACGTGGCGAGCCCACATGACCACGACGTTCTTGGCGCTCAGCTGCTTGCCCGTGTCGCGGTCGACGAACGGCCGTCCGTTGTTCGTACGCTTGTAGCTCTTGGATGCCGGATCGTACGTCCACAGCACCTTGTTCACGGGCGAGAAGGGCACGTAGATGGATTTGACCGTCACGGTCCCCTCCCCCGAGCGGCGGAGGTGTTGGAGGGGCTTGGTCGTTCCGGTGATCGCCATCTTGCGGCGTTTCGCCTCGACGTAGCCCTTCGCGGTGTTCAGGTACAGGTTGTGGGGAGCGTAGCGGTCGGTGGCCCGGTAGTAGGGGAACGAGACGCCCGCGTCTTCCGAGAGGTTCGGTATCCCCGCCCTGTTGATCACAGTGTTCACCCGCGTGTTCGCGCCGGAGAAGAACAGCAGCCCGTGATACTGCGGCACGATCCACAAGTCGGCGAGCCTCGCCGAGCGGACCGGTCCGACGACCTTCGGCAGCTTTGAATGGAACAGGCTGTTGAACCGGGTGATGCCGCCCTCGGTGACCTCTTCGTACACCACATCGGCCGACTGCAGTCCGGTCTGCGGCCGCGACTCGGGTGAGTTCTCGATCTTCACGGCCATGACGCGTCGCTTGGTGGCCGCGTTGTTGGGGGCCGGAAGGCCCGTGAGCGGCCAGCGTGGGGGCGTCGGGGGCCTGGGAACGACCCGCTCGAGCGTCGCGATCGGCCACGCCGAGAGAAGCTTCGGCTGCTCCTTGGCCGAGCAACCCACGGCAGCGAGCGCGACCGCCACTACCAGCAGGGTCACGACCAGTGTGCGAATTCGCAGCATCAAACACGTCTCCTCGGTAAGCACCCGGACAGAATACACCGATACATAGGAGCAGAAAGCGCTCCACCCTCGCGCGTGAGGCCCTTCGATTCTGGAGGCCGTACACGGGTCGTGGAGCGAAACGTTGCGAGAAAGTAGACCAGACGTGCCGTGCACACTGCTCCACATGATCGAGCAGCCGATGGCCAAGCCGTACGACGATCCTGACCTCAAGGACCTCGTCGGCGACATGCCGAGGCTCTTCTGTGCCTCGTCGCAGCCCCCGTGCGAACTCAAGCCGGGCGAGTCGGTCCGGTGCTTCGACCGCAACGCACCGTGCTGGAAGAGCGATTCCAGCGGTTCCTAGGCCCTCGAACCCGGACCCAGCTGGGGCTCGCCCAGCTTCCGCGCCCGCCAGAGCAGCCACACGCCCAGGATCACCATCGGCACGCTGAGCAGCTGCCCCATCGTCACGCCGCCGACCGACCCGGTCAGACGAACGAGGAAGCCGATCTGTACGTCAGGTTCGCGGAAGAACTCCACGGTGATGCGAAATACGCCGTACAACGTGATCAGCCAGCCGAGCAGCTCCCCGCGGGGCCGCGGTGGCAACTTGAGCGCGAGCACGATCATGATCGTGAGCAGCACCGCTCCCTCGAGGAACGCCTCGTAGAGTTGCGACGGGTGTCTCGGCAGGCTCCCAGCACCGGGGAACACCATCCCCCATGCCACTGTGGTGGGACGACCCCACAGCTCGCCGTTGATGAAGTTGCCGACCCGCCCGAGCAGGAAGCCGATCGGCGCACCCACCGCACCGAGGTCGCACACCGTCAGGTAGGGCATCTTCAGGGATCGTGCGGCCAGCCAGCCAGCCAGAAGAATGCCCACCAGCCCTCCGTGGAACGACATCCCACCGTCCCAGATCGCGAAGACCTTGGCCGGATCGGCCCAGTACCGCCCAGCGCCGTAGATGAGCACGTAGCCCAGCCGCGAGCCGACGATGACGCCGATGATCGCGTAGAGCAGTACGAGCACGACGTCGTCGCCGGACATCCGCAGCTCCCAGCGCTTCGACAGCAGGTAGATGAGGATGCCCGCACCGAGGAACCCGGCCACGTATGCCAGTCCGTACCACCTGATCGCGAACGGCCCGAGCTGCACGAGCACGGGGTCGATCGCCGGATAGGCGATAGCGGCCGGCGCGAAGACGCCCATCGGCACTCCTTGGATCGCCGAGGGGGGCCTAGAACTCGACCTGTACGGGCTGTTGGGCGACGTCCTCGGTCTCGAAGTACTGCCGCTCCTTGAACCCGAACATCCCGGCGATGAAGTTCGTCGGGAACTTCTGGACGGTCTCGTTCAGAGTCATCACCGAGTCGTTGTAGAACTGGCGGGCGTAGGCGATCTTCGACTCGGTGTTGGAGAGCTCCTCCTGCAGCGACAGGAAGTTGGTGTTCGCCTTGAGGTCAGGATAGGCCTCGGCCACCGCGAAGAGGCTTCGCAGGGTGGTGGTGAGGGCATTCTCCGCCTGGGCCTGCTCGGCGACGCCTTGCGCGCCTACGGCGGCAGCCCGGGCCTCGGTGACCTTCTCGAACACGCCAGACTCATGCGAGGCGTAGCCCTTGACGGTCTCCACGAGGTTGGGGATCAGGTCGTACCGGCGGCGAAGCTGAACGGTGATCTGGGACCACGCGTTGTCCACGCGCGCACGCAGGGTCACCAGACGGTTGTACATGGCGATGACGGCGACAACCGCCACCGCGACGACCAGCAACAGAGCGCCGACGCAGATCCACTGCATACAGTCTCCTCCTCGAATCGGACTGGTCGAATGAACCTAGGCGGGGCAGCGAGATTAGACGCACACCATCGTACAGCAAGGCCTGCCGCAGGGAACCATCGCCCCAACGAGAAACGCCTCCGGTGAAGGAGGCGTTTGGAAGGTTCGTCCGATGAATCGTCGACCCTGCGGGAGCCCTTACGTGTTGTGATGCTGGCGCGAGTCTATCTCCCGAAGGGCATCCTCCACCGAGTCGCAGTGTTCGAGCTGCCGCCGGAAGTACTCGGTGTAGGCTTCAGCGACCTCGTTCGCGAGCGGTTCGGGCAGCGGCGCGGTAGCAACAGGCTCGACTTCGCCGCCCGTGTCCTCGTCCTCATCGATCTCCATCCGGATCTGCGACTGCACCTGCTCGAGGAGCGCCGACAGGTCGCCGAAGGGGGTCTCAGACAGGTCGCCGTCCTCGGCAAGCTGCTGGATCGCGGCCACCAGGAAGTGCGGAACGATGGCTTGGACGGTCACGTGCTCGCCGCACTGGGGGCATACGAACGTGATCTCGGCACGATGAGGCTCACGGAGCACCACGGTATCGATGTCTTCGAGCGACACCGTGACCGGCCCGTCGATGGGGCATGTGATCTCGAACTCCATGGCTCTCGCCTCCAGGGCCTGAAAGACCCACTTACATTGTACCTCGGCAGGGCCGAGCTACGACCGTAGTCCGCGACCGAATCCTCCGCAAGAAACGCGCCACAGTGGTACCATCCGCCGCATGCCGAGACGCCAGTTCAGCCCCCTTTTCCAGCTCGTTCCCGACCGCCGTCCGGTCGTATCGTGACGAACCGTCAGTTCAGGCGGGGGATCGGTCTCGGCGTCCCGATCCTGCTCGGATACGCCCCCGTGGGCGTCGCGTTCGGCGTGCTCGCCGTGACCTCGGGGTGGACGCCGTTCCAGGCGGTCATATGTTCGGCGACGGCCATCGCGGGGGCGGGCCAGTTCATCGGGTTGTCGGTCATCGCCGGGGGCGGCGCCCTCTCTGCAGCGCTCGTCGCGACCACCGTCGTGAACCTGCGCTACGTCTTGTTCGCCTCGACGATCTCGCCCTACCTGCACCGGCTCAGCCCGGCGCGCCAAGCGCCACTCGCGTTCACGCTCACGGACGAGACCTTCGCGGTGAACATCGCTGATCGCCGGGCAGGGCTCTCGACGCCCGCGTCGATGCTTGGCGTCGGCGCCATAGCGTGGCTGGGGTGGGTCGCCGGTACCGCCTTCGGCGCCTATGGGGCAGGCTGGGTCGGCGACCCCACCAAGTGGGGAGCGCAGTTCGCGATGCCCGCGATGTTCACCGCGCTGTGCGTCGCACTCGCCGATAACCGCCGACATGCCGTCGTCGGTGTGCTTGCCGGCGCTCTCGCGGTCGGCCTCGCCGCGCTCTCGCGCGTTGGGCTTCGAATCGAGGCAAGCTGGCTCGTGGTCATCACGGCGATGGTCGCTGCCACCGTGGGAGCGGTGGTGTTCGATGACTAGCGCTTCGCCCACCGTGGTGTGGGGCCTCATCATCGGCATGGCGGCGATCAACTTCGCCGAACGGTTCGTGCCCATGGCGCTGGTGTCCCGGCTCGAACTGCCGCGCCCCGTGCTGAGATGGCTCTCCTACGTGCCGATCGCGGTCATGGGCTCACTGTTCGCCACACAGGTCCTCATGCCGGGAGGCGAGTTCCTCCCACCGTGGTCGAGCCCCTGGGTGTGGGCTGCACTGCTCACCGGCGCGGTCTACTACAAGACGAGGAGCTTCCTCGGGGCCACGGTCGCGGGCATGGCCGGCTTCGTCGTGTTGAGCAAGGTGCTCGGGGGGTAGTCCCCCGCTTCGACCCCGTCCGTATGGGTAGTCCCGCCATGGGGCGTGCGCTACACTGACGCATCCCAAGTGGCATTTGTCTGGGAGGAGCGCTCTCGCTATGGCCCGTATCCGACCGTTCCGCGCGTGGAGATACGATCGTCCCCGGCGCGACATCTCGGCGGTGATCGCCCCTCCCTACGACGTGATCACCCCGGCCATGCGCGAGACACTGGAGGGGCGAGACGAGGTCAACGTCGTGGCCGTCGAGTTGCCCGAGGGCAACGACGATCCCAACGCGCCCGACAGCAAGTACCGCAACGCCGGAGAGATCTTCCGCCAATGGCGGGAGGACGGGACGCTCGCCAGAGACGCCACGCCGGCGATCTACCTGCTCGAGCAGCGCTACAGCGAGGCGGGGCGCGACGTGCGGCGCCGCGCATTCCTGTGCGAGGTCGGCATCGAGCCGTTCGATGCGGGCGTCGTGCTCGCCCATGAGCGCACGCTGCCCAAGGCCCTCGGCGACCGCTTCGAGCTCATCAAGGCCTCGGCGGCCAACTTCAGCCCCGTGTTCGGGCTCTTCGCCGACGAAGCCGACGTCTCTGGCGCCCTGTTCGAGCGCACCGCCTCGACGACCGAGCCCATCGCGTGGGCCGAGGAGGACGGCGGCGTTTCGACGAGGCTCTGGGCGATGACCGAGCCGGCGGCAGTCGCTGCGTTCGTTGGCGTGTTGCACGAGGACCGGGTGTTCATCGCCGACGGGCACCACCGGTACACGACGATGCTCGCGTACCGCGACCTCCGCCGCGAGGAGCACGCTCCCGAACCGCACGTCGGCCCTCACATCGGGCCGGAGAGCGAGCGCCGCGTCATCGACCCCGACTTCGACTTCGGGCTCATGGCGCTCGTGAACATGGACGATCCTGAGCTCGTGGTGCTGCCGTACCACCGCGTAGCCGAGGTCCCGAGCGACTTCGACGCCGACGCCTTCGCGAGCGCCCTTTCCGAGCGGTTCGAGGTCCGGGAGCTGGGTACCGCCGAGGATGTCGAGGCGGCGCTGCTCGAGTCGCCCACTCCCGCGTTCGGCGTCCTGATCGGGGGACGTCAGCCCTGGGTGGTCGCGGTGAAACCGGACGTCGACCTGGATTCGGCGATCACCTCGGAACACTCCCGCGCCTGGAAGCACGTCGACACGGCGGTGCTGCAGGAGCTTGTCCTCGATGACATCCTCGAGATCCATCCCGACCGGCCGGAGACCCTCGAGCGCATGTCGTTCGTGAAAGGTATCGATACGCTCCGAGCGGCAGTCGACCCCACGCACGTGGCGTTCGTGATGCGGGCGACGGGACTCGACCAGCTGCGCGGGGTCGCGTTGTCGGGCGAGACGATGCCGCAGAAGTCGACGTACTTCTATCCCAAGGTCCCCGCGGGATTCGTGCTGCGCTCGATCGACGACCCGGAGTAGAACGGTCGCTCGCTGCGCCCGCCGGCACTGCCCCTCGGCGCTCGCGCTTCTGCCCTTCGCCCGCTACGTTCGCGACCCGTTGCGCACCCCTACGCCCTCAGGGTTCAGGCTGACCAGCCGCGGGCACGGCTCGGCAAGCCGACACGCGTCGCACTGCGGTCGCTTCGGCCGGCATGTCTCGCGGCCCACGAGCCACGCAGGCAGATCGAGCGTACCGGGAGCCTCGGGACAGGCTAGTGCCGCCGCCTCCTCGATCGCCTCCAGCGAGTCTCGCTCGACGAGCCCGCTGCGCAGGAACACGCGTCGCACCTGAACGTCGTACGCAACTTGGCCGCACTCCCTCCCCTCAAGCTCCACGCCGAAGTGCCGGGTGAGGATCTCGACGGCCATGACCGCCTTCTTCCTGCCGACCCCGTCGAACGCCGAGAGGCGCTCGGTCACTTCGATGACATGATCACCGGCGGGCCAGATGCGCGTCGCGTCCCCTTCGTACCCGTCGAGCAGCCGACGCGCCGCCGACGAGATCCACTTCGGCACGGTCTCTTTGAACCGGTGAAGCATCGGGGATCGCTGCAGCGCATCGCGGACGGCTGCGGGGTTCTCGGCGAGCAGCTCGAGATCGAGCGAGCCAAGGCGCTCGCGAAGGAGGTACGGCCCGGACCACGCGCGCTCGGCCGAGATGCCCTGCGTGAACAGCACTCCGATCAGGAACGCGTTCGGCGATTCCCGGAGAAGCCGGTCGGCCTCCGGATCGCCTGTGAAGGACTCGCCGACCTGAGCTGCGCCAAGCGCTTCGAGCTCTCGGCCATACGAAAGCAGCGCGTCGGCGACGACGCGCTGCTGATGAGTCAGCTGATGTCCTCGGCGAGCGATCAGAACTCCTCGCCGGGCTCCTGGTCTTCGGTGACCGCGACGAGACGAGGCCCGCGGAGCAGGAAGTGCTCGCAGAACAGGCACACCTGCTTGATTGCCGCATTTCGGTCGACATCGGCGCAGAATACCAGTTCGGGATCACTGGTCAGCTCGTGCTGCGGCCGCTCGCAGTTCGCGAAAGCGCACTTCGTGGGGCACATGTCGAGGATGACAGTGGCATGAGCGCAGGTCGACTGCATCTCCTCGTCACACCCTCGTTCTTCCCAGCACCTTGCCATTGAGCACTACCTCCCGGTGTCCGGCCGTGGCAGCGATTGTACATCCGCCGCGCCACTTGTAAGCAAGGCTCGCGCCGTGCCTTGCGCGCACTTCCGATGGTGCGTTCGCAGCTGCGGCCACACCCCGCTCGCATGGGGTATTCTTGTCGGCGATGACCCCACTCACCACTCAAGAGGACATTCCCACGCACGTACGCACCCTCGTGGTGGGTGCGGGGCCCGCTGGCATCATGGCTGCCATCGCTGCGGCGCCCGCCGGCGACGTACTCCTGGTGGAATCCTCGGCGCTCCCCCGGGACAAGAGCTGCGGAGGCATGCTCAACGAGTACGCCCAGGAGTTCCTCGCGACGTGGGCTGAGGTCCCCGAGGAGATCATCCTTTCGCCGAAGTACGTGAACTTCCGGTATCACGACTGGGACCGGGACATCAAGAAGCCTACCGAGCTGCGCTTCCTGAACGTGGACCGCCGCGGCTTCGACGATTGGCTGCTCTCCCTGCTGCCCCCGAACGTCTCCGTCGCCGCCGCGACACCTGTAGACGGCTTCGATGCCACCGAAGACGGCGTCACCGTCCGCCTGGGCCGAAACGGCGACGCCGCGACCGTGACCGCCGACGTGCTCATCGGCGCCGACGGTGCTCGCTCCACGGTGCGACGGGCGCTGGGCATCGGCAGCGCCGCAAGCTACGTCACGCTGCAGGACTTCTGCCGCATCGAGGGCGAGATCCAACCGTATTTCGACTGCATCTACATCCGCGACGTTGGCGACAGCTTCGGCTACGGCTACCTGGTTCCAAAGGGCGACGTGGCCATCGTCGGCTCGGTGTTCTACCCGAAGACCAAGCGGCCGCATGAGAAGCACGAGCAGGTGCTTGCCCGGCTGCGCGAGGTCTACCCGCTGGGCGAGTCGCTCAAGCGCGAGGCTGCCGCGGCTCTGTGTATCCGTGCCGCCGACGACGTGGTGCCCGGTATCGGCCGCGTACTGCTCGCGGGAGAGGCCGCAGGCTACATGTCGCCCACCTCGGGCGAGGGCATCTCCTACGCCATGAACTCCGGCTACCTCGCCGGAAACGCGATCGCAGAGAACGGGCCCGAACAGGCTCTCTCGGCGTACACCTCCGCGAGCGCGCACATCGCGGGAAACATCCGGCGCAAGCTGAAGTGGCTGCCGTTCATGGAGTCGCGCGCGGGGAAGTACCTCGCCGGCTTCGTGCCGACGCCCCTCGTCTCGAAGGTGACCAAGGGCCTCTGACTGCCAATCGACCGGCCTGCGCACTGCTCTCCGTGGCGCGCCTACCTGAGTCCCTACACCTTCCGATGGTTGAGGTGCATCTTGCTCGGGGAGGCGCCTGTCTGGTGCTGGTACTTGCTCCCCAGGCCTTCCGAGCCGTACGGCCGATCCACCGGCGACGTCATCATGGAGAACGAGATCTGGCCGATCTTCATCCCCGGGCGGAGCACGATCGGGAGGTTCGCCACGTTTGAGAGCTCGAGGGTGATCTGCCCATCCCAACCCGGGTCGACGTAGCCGGCGGTGGAGTGGATGAGCAGGCCGAGCCGGCCCAACGAGCTCTTGCCCTCCAGCCGCGCCACGATGTCGGCTGGCAGGGCCACGCGCTCTATGGTCGTAGCCAGGACGAACTCGCCGGGATGGAGCACGAAAGGCTCCTCGGCCGTCGCGGTGACCCGCTCCATGAGTCCGTCCTGCTCCCTGCTGGGGTCGATGTAGGGATAGCGGGAGTTGCGGAAGA
>CAYHCN010000009.1:2536-16813 GCA_964354945.1 uncultured Eubacteriales bacterium | reverse complement strand
GGCGAACAGCTCCTTGCGCTCGAAGTCCTTTGCGTGGACCCGGCGGGCTTCGAGATCGCCGCGGTCCCACGGCGGCACCTCGATCTCGATGCGCTCGCCTGCCCGCACGCCGTGTCGCTTGACCGCGGGAGCGCCGTCGACGAGCACGTGCCCCTCTTCGATGAGCCGGGCAGCCGCCGACCGACTCGGCAGAAACCCTAGGCCGCCGAGGACTTGGTCCAGCCTCATTCCCTGCTCGTGAGCCTCCACAACGTGCTCGTAGTACTGCGGGTCGCTCATCGCGAACTCGTCACCCCGTTGTCCGAACCGGTCTCGCGCGTGGCCGTGGCCTCGTCCTGCTCGGCTGCGGCTGGCACGGCGGCCGGCGATACGAGCAGCCAGACGATGAGCAGCCCCACGCCAATGAAGATGGCAGTGTCGGCAACGTTGAAGACCGGGAAGTCCATGAATCCGAACTCGAAGAAGTCAGTCACCCAGCCCGAGCCCATCCGGTCGATGAGATTGCCGATCGCCCCGCCTGTAACCAGTGCAAGTGCGATCACGACGAGCGGCGAGGTCGGCCTCTGCCGCCACAAGTAGATGAGCACTACTGCGATGACCACGAAGGTGACCGCGATGAAGATGGGCTGCCTGCCGGACAGCATGCCGAAAGCGGCGCCGCTGTTCTTGGTCAGCGTGAAGTTCAACACACCGGGGATCAACCTGATCGTCTCGCCTACAGTGAACTGGGCGCGAGCGAGCGACTTGCTCACCTGATCGAGAGTGACGGTGAGGGCAGCGATGCCGAAGAACACGAAATACGGGTGCCTAAGCCTCACCGAGGAGACTCTTCAGCTTCCTTGCAGACGATGCAGAGGCTGGCGGTGGGATACGCCTCCAGCCGCTCGACAGGAATCTCCTTGCTGCACCGCGCGCAGGTCCCGTAGCTCCCCGCCGTGATCCGGTCGAGTGCCTGCTCGACCTCGAGAAGGTTCTCCCGAGCATTCTCCTCAAGGGTCATGTCGAGTTCGCGCTCGAAGGTCGCGCTGCCCTGATCGGCCATGTGATCGCGGTAGTTGTTCTCACCGCTCGCCTCGGAGAGGGTCTCGCGTTCGACACGCTCCATCTCGACCACGATGGCCTGGAGCCTATCGCGCTCGGACTCGAGTTGCGCGCGCAGCGCGTCGCGGCTCGCGCCGTCCATCGTTCCCTCCTCGATTGCTGTGGTGGGATGGCAGGTGCCCGTCGCCGGGCACCTGGGATTCACTACATCGATTGTACCACCTGGACCTGCGGGGAAACTGCTCGAGCGGGCTACTCCACCTCGGAAAGGACAGCCGCGCACCGGCCGCAGACCTCCGGATGGGCTGCGTCTACTCCGAGAGTGCGGTAGTTCCAGCACCGCGGGCACTTCTCGCCCGCCGCCCCGCCCACCGTGACCGCAGCCACCGGCACCTCATCCAACGATCCGGTTCGCTCGGCGAGTTCGACACCTTCCACGATCAACAGCTCCGGCAACAACACCTCGAATCGCCTCAGCGCGTCCAGTTCTGCGCCCGAGGCCTCGATGCTCACCCGTGCCTCCTGGCTCTTTCCGATGGTCCCTGCGTTGCGTGCCTCTTCGAGCGCCTTGGTGACTTCATCGCGGACGGACAGCAGCCTGTCGAAGCTCGCAGCAAGCTGCTCGGCATCGCGCTCGGGCACGGCAAGAACAGGCCAGTCGGAGAGATGGACGCTCTCGGCGTCGCGCATCGCCGCGGGCATGAAGTGCCACACCTCTTCGCACGTGAAGGCGAGGATCGGCGCAAGCACCCGCACGAGCGCGCCGAGAATCGCGGCGAGCACCGTCTGCGCGCTGCGGCGCGAGAGCGAGTCGGTGGCATCGGCGTAGAGTCGGTCCTTGAGCACGTCGAGGTAGACCGCGGAGAGGTCGGTCACGACGTAGTCGTAGATGGCCCGGTAGACGAGGTGGAACCGCCACTCTTCGTAGTGCTTGGTGACGCGGTCGACCAGGTCCGCGAGCTGTACCAGTGCGAAGCGATCGAGGTCGAGCATCCGGTCCCACGTCACCGCGTCGGTAGGCGTGAAGTCGGCGATGTTGCCGAGCAGGAAGCGGAAGGTGTTGCGGATGCGCCGGTACGCCTCGCTGGTGCGATCCAGTATCTCGTCGGAGACGTTCACATCCTGGCCGTAATCGGCGGCGGCGACCCACAGTCGCACGATGTCGGCCCCCGACTTGGCGATGACGTCGAGAGGCGAGAGCACGTTGCCGAGGGACTTCGACATCTTGCGGCCTTCGCCGTCGACGATGAAGCCGTGGGTCAGCACGCTCTTGAACGGCGCGGCGTCGTAGGCGCCTACGCTCGTGAGCAGGCCCGATTGGAACCAGCCGCGGTGCTGATCGCTGCCCTCGAGGTACAGCTCGGCGGGGCGGTGCAGCTCCGGGCGCGCGTCGAGCACACTCGTGTGCGAGCAGCCGCTCTCCCACCACACGTCGAGGATGTCGGACTCGGGTTCGATCTCGGACGACCCGCAGCGCGGGCACGCGGTACCCTCCGGCAGGTACTCCGCGGGTGGCTTCGTGAACCACGCGTCGGCGCCCTCGGCCTCGAACAGCTCGATGACCGCGTCGAATGTGCCTTCGGTCGCGACCGTCTCACCGCACTTCGCGCACTCGAAGACCGGAACGGGCACGCCCCAGGCGCGCTGACGGCTGATGCACCAGTCGGGCCGGTCGGCGACCATGGCCGAGATGCGGTTGATTGACCAGCCCGGGATCCACTCGACCTCGTTGATTGCGCGAAGGGCATGGTCCCGAAGGTGGGTACCGTCCATCGACACGAACCACTGCTCGGTCGCACGGAAGATCACCGGCTGCTTGCAGCGCCAGCAATGGGGATAGCTGTGGCCGGTCTTGCCTGCTGCGACAACGGAGCCTCGCTCCTCGAGCCACGCGATGATCACGGGGTTGGCCTCGTCGACCGAGAGCCCGGCGAACGGGCCGCCGCCTTCCCCGAACACGCCGCTGTCGTCAACGGGCATCGGCGATGGTAGACCGAAGCGCTGGCCGACGAGGTAGTCCTCCTCGCCGTGGCCCGGCGCCGTGTGTACGGCCCCCGTTCCGGTCGTGAGCTCGACGTGGTCGCCGGTGATGATCACGCCCGTCGTACCCTCGTGGATCGGATGACGGTAGTGGACGCCGCTCAGCTGAGAACCCTTGAGTGAAGGTCCATACTTCGGTGCGTCGCCCCACTCGGCGATCCCTGACACCGTCGGCAGAAGCGCTTCCGCGAGAACCAGCAGCTCATCGCCCACGCGGACTGCAGCGTAGTCGGCGTCATCGGCGAGAGTGACGGCGACGTTGGCGGGCAGGGTCCACGGAGTCGTCGTCCAGATGACGACCGACACCGGGACGCCGGCGTCGGCCCACTCGCCGGGAGGATCAATCAAGTTGAACTTGACGTAGATGCTGTCGCTTGTCTCGTCCCAGTACTCGATCTCGGCTTCCGCCAAAGCCGTCTGGCACCGCTTGCACCAGTGAATGGGCTTGCGTCCCTTGTAGATGGCGCCGTCGAGGTACATCTTCTTGAACACCCTGACGTTGCCCGCCTCGTAGGCCGGATTCAGGGTAAGGTACGGGTCCTCCCAATCGCCTCGCACGCCCAAGCGCTTGAACTCCTCGCGCTGGACGCCGACGAACTCCATCGCCCACTGGCGACACAGGGCCCGCAGCTCCGCCTGACTGGTGCGAGCCATCTGCTCGGGACCGAGCTTCTTCTCGACCTGGTGCTCGATGGGCTGCCCGTGGCAGTCCCACCCCGGAACGTACGGCGAGCTGAACCCGCGCATCGTCTTGTACTTGACGATGAGGTCCTTGAGCACCTTGTTGTACGCCGTGCCCATGTGGATGTGGCCGTTGGCATAGGGGGGCCCGTCGTGCAGTACGAACTGAGGCGCCTCCGAGCGAATCTCGAGCGACCGCCGATACACGTCGATCTCGTTCCAGAACTTCAGCCACTCGGGTTCCCGCTGCGAGAGGTTGGCTCGCATCGGGAACTCGGTCTGGGGCAAGTTCATGCTGCTCTTGTAGTCCTGAGCCACTCGAGTCGTCCCTTCACTGTCCGTCCACACCCGCGTCAAGTGCGTCTGGGAAACGACAAAGCGCGCCGCATCCCGGCTTCCTCTTGCCGGGACGAAGCGCGCCTCAACAGGTCACTCCGCGGTACCACCCAGCTTGCGCCATTCAGAACGGGCGCCACTCGGCTGCCCTGTAACGGGAGCTCCCGTCGAAGCCTAGTGCCGGCACCAACCGGGTTCGGTCCGAGGCTGATGGGGTGATCTTCTGCCGGATCGCATCTCCGCGGGCTCTCACGATCCCCGCTCGCTGCAGGCGCGCCGCCGACGTACTCGTCCCCGTCGTAGCCATTCGCTGCTCGAACGCACAGCGCCGCCGATGGTAGCGCGGGCATGCCGAGGGGGTCAAACCGATGCGCTACATCTCATCGTCGCCCATAGGTGTGACGAAGGTGATCGAGGCGATCGAGATGGCGACGAAGTCGCGCTTGTCGCCCACGCGATACTCCTTGCCCCGGTCCGTGATCATCACCTCGGTCAGGCAGATGAACTGTTTGTCGTAGGTGTTCAGGTAGTCCGACAGCCGGAACCGCTCGCCCTTCCGCTTGTAGACGTAGCCGCGGAACGACCTTTCCCCCGTCTCAACAAGGACCTTGATGCGCTCGTATCCATCTCGGGGCTCGCCCGCCTCCATCGGACCTGCGGGCTGATCGCTCATCGGTGCGCTCCTCCTTGGGTCGTGTCCGGTTCGCCGAACACCCCCCGGACCTGCTCGTCGGTGACCCCGTCGAGCTCGAGCTCCTTGTGCCTTGACGCTGCGCCTCGAACCACTGAGACCCGGGACTTCGGGATGCCCACGGCCTTTGCCACCGTGGTGCAGACCTCAGCATTCGCCTTGCCGCCTTCGGGTGCGACCGAGACGCGAACCTGCAGCTCTCCACTCCGCCACCCGACAATGCCGGGTCGCGACGCCTTGGGAGTCACGTGAACAACCAGCCGAGACACGGTATGGCTAGTCGATCTCCTCGATGTCGGTGTCGACCTCTCGCTCGCCCAGCGAATCCAGCGTCGGGACGCGGAACTCCGACGGCTCGACTAGTTCGATATCCGGGTCGATCTGCGGCGCGTCGATCTCGCCCAGCTGTACGGATTCGACGGCAGCCGAGAGGTTCGCGGATGCCGCAGCCACATCGCCGGTGGGCTCGCCCTCTGCATCGGGCGACCACATTGCCGGCTCGTCCTTGACAGGCGCCGGGGTGACAAGCTCGGCGGCGGCCGGAGCTACGGCCTCTGGCTGGGCCGCAACGGCCGCGACCGGCTCGGGGCGTGAAGGCGAGAAGCTGGTCGCGGGCGAGAACGCAGTGGCACCGGCAGGCGGAGCGGCGCCGGTGTCGGCAACGACGACCTCTTCGGCGTCGGCCAGCAGGCTGTCGACATCCTCGGGCACGGTGACTTCGTTCACCTCGCGGCCGGCTGAGTCGAGCATCGTCTTGAACCGGGTGCGGAAGTCCTCCTCGGCAGCCTTGATGCGCACCAGCTCACCGGCGACCTTCTGCTTCTGCTGCAGGGCGTTGTGGATGATCTCCTTCGCCTTGAGCTCGGCGTCGCGAAGCACCTGGTCGGCGTCGGCGTTGGCCTTGTTGACGATGTCCTCGGCCGAACGCTGCGCGGCGAGCATGGTGTTCTGGATGGTCTGCTCGTTGACTTGGTAGCGGCGGAGCTGCTCGCCCGCCGACTCCATCTTCTCGGAGAGTTCGATGTTCTCCTTGAACAGCCGCTCGAAGTCATCGGCGACGTCATCCAGGAAGTCGTCGACTTCCTTTTCGTCGTAGCCCCTCAGAGAGCGGCGGAACTCCTTGTGGTGGATGTCCAGCGGCGTGAGTTTCATCGTGCGACCCCTCCGTCAAACGCGTACAGATAGTGCAGGTGGGAATGGCCCCCCTACAAGAACCGGCCGGTCGCGAGCAAGTTGACGACCGCGCGGCCGACGAGTTGCAACACGATAATCGCCACTATAGGCGAGATGTCGACCATCCCGATAGGCGGAACGATGCGCCGGAAGAGCCCGAGGTAGGGTTCGACGATGCTTCCGAGCACCCGGTACACGTCGTAGAGCACGCCCTTGACCGGGATCCACGACATGAGCACGTAGGCGATTATGAGGAACACGTAAAGCGTGATGATGCGGCTTAGGATCGCGGCGATTCCCACGGTAGCCATCAGCCGAGCTCCTTCGACCGCTTCACTGCCGCTGCGACTCCTTCAGCGAGCGCGGTGGGCAGCCCCTCGCGTTGCATGGCCTCGAGGGCGGCGATCGTCGTGCCGCCAGGGCTGGCGACCGCATCGATCACAGCCTGGGGATGCTGGCCGGTCCGCTCGATGAGTTCGGCGGTTCCCCGCATCGTCTGGACCGCCAGCCGCTCGGCGACATCGCGCGTGAGCCCGTGACGTACGCCGGCCCGCGCGAGCGAATCGACGACGAGCGCGAAGTACGCCGGGCCGCTACCCGAGATCGCACTTGCGGCGTCCTGGTAGCGCTCGTCGATGACGACGGCCTCCCCGATCTCGCCGAACATCCCCCGGACCGTCTCGACGTGCTCGGCGTCGGCGTTAGAGCCACCGCTCACGACCGCCATCCCTGCGCCCACGAGCGCCGGCGTGTTCGGCATGACGCGCACGACGGGCGTGCCTTCGGGCAGCAGCGCCTCGAGCCGGCCCGTGGTGACACCCACCGCGATCGAGACAACGATCGCCTCCGAGATCGACGCGGACATCGCCGAAACCACCGCGTCCATGACCTGCGGCTTGACCGCAATGAGCACCATGTCGGACGTCGGTGCGGCAACATCCGCCGATTCCACGCAGCGCACGCTGAGCGACCCCCCGAGCAGCTCGCGCCGGGCGGGGTCGGGTTCGGCCACGGTGATCCTGTCGGCGGACACCACATCGCCCGCGAGAAGGCCGGAGATGATCGCCTCGCCCATGCGGCCGCCGCCTACGACCAGCAAGCGGCCGGGATACCGGAAGGATGGAGTCACGTCGCCCTCTTCAGCTAGTCGATGGTGAACACGCCGGTGTCGCGCAGCTGGCGGCGCTGGGCGTCTGAGACGTCGAAGTTGTGGGGGGTGAGCATGAAGACCTTCTCGTCGATCCTCTGCAGCCCGCCATCGAGCCCGTAGACCAATCCGGATGCGAAGTCGATGTAGCGTTGGTGCAGGTCGGGCTTGGTCATCGTGAGCTTCATGATCACCGGCGTGCCTTGCTTGAACCGGTCCGCGATCGACTGGGCCTCACCGAAGCTGCGGGGCTCGCAGATGAACATCTTCACGTTGGGAGACATCGGCGTCACCGAGCCCGCTCCGGTCGGGACGCTGCGAAGCGATGGCTGATACCGGTCGCGGTCGCGATCCCGATCGTAGTCGTCGCGGTCGACGCGTCGAACGGATGGCGCACCACCCTGGGGAGTCTCGTACGGATTCGGCACCGAGCGGCGAGGACGCTGCTCTTCCTCAGGCTCATAGTACTCGTCCTCGTCGTAGATCTCGTCCTCGTCCCAGTCATCCTCGAGTCCGAGCCGGACCTTCGTCCGATGCCACCAGCTCACTGAATCGCTCCTTGCCCCCGCTCGGTTCACCTGCCGAAGATCGCACGCCCCACGCGCACGATGGTCGCGCCCTCCTCGACGGCGACTCGGAAATCGTTCGTCATGCCCATCGAAAGCTCGTCTAACTCTACACCATCGGGCGAGGACTTCCGCAGGGAATCCCGCAGCTCACGAAGCTCGCGGAAGACCCATCGGACGTCCTCGGGACGAGCCAGTGGAGCCATGGTCATGAGGCCCCTCACTGAGACGTTCTCGGAGCCGGACGCCTCGAGAAGCGCCTCATGCAGGTCCGCGGGCACGAACCCGTGCTTGCTCGCCTCCGCTGCAACGTTCACCTCGAGTAGGACCGGCTGCACGACCCCGATCTCGCCCGCCTTGCGATCGATCGTGTCGAGCAGCTTGAGCGAATCGACGGAGTGGATCAGGCATGTCTTCCCGACGATATCTTTGACCTTGTTCGTCTGCAGAGTGCCGATGAAGTGCCAGTTCAGGTCGGGGAACAGCCCGTACTTCCCGAGGAACTCCTGCACTCGGTTCTCGCCGAAATCGCGCGCTCCCGCAGCGATGGCGTGCCCGATGTCCTCGATGCCCACTGTCTTCGTGACCGCGACGATGGTCACGTCGTCAGCCGAGCGACCCGCACAGTCAGCAGCATCCGCAACGGCTCGGCGAACCGCCTCGTATCGCCCCGCGACGTAGGTCATGGGCTACTCGTTCTGCTCGGCGGCGTGAGCCTCTCGCTCTCCGGTGATGAGGAACGCGATGCGTTCACCGATGTCTATTGAGTTGTCGGAGATGCGCTCGAGATAGCGGCTCGCCAGCACCATCGCCGAGGCCCACTCGATCTCGTCCTCGTCGTGGAGACGCGCGAGCTCGCGGAAGAACTGCTTGTAGAGCTGGTCGATGGGCTCGTCGAGCTCGGGCAGTTTGCGCGCGAGGTCGAGGTCCCGGTTCTCCAGCGCCTCACGGGTAGCGTCGAGCACGCGGTAGACCAGATTGCCTTGAGCCTGGATCAGGTCGTAGAGCGTCTGGGGCCCCTTGCGTCCGGCAGTCCGCTGAGCAGCCTTCGCGATGTTGCCGGCCAGGTCCCCCATTCGCTCGAGGTGCATGCTGATGAGCGTCAGCGACTGAAGCAGCCGAAGATCCCGCGCGACGGGGAACTGCGTGGCGATCGTTTCGAGCACACGCTCCTCGACTCCGAGGCAACGATCGTCTATCTCATCGTCGCCGTCGACGACCTTCTGGGCGAGATCCGCGTCACCGGTGACCAGCGAATTGACCGCGTTCTTGGTGGCGCCCGTTACGCAGACGAAGATGCTGACGACCTCGGCGTGGATGTCGCGTAGCTCCTGGCGGTACTGTTCGCGCATGTTCGATCTCCTCGTGCCTCGTTACGTATCGTGCGAGTATAGCCGCCCATGCGGGCGCCAACGCGTGATGCAACGCATCGTTAACGAGCTTGTCGCCGAGCGGCCTTCGGGGCTCGGCCGACAGCTGCTTCCTTCCAAGTACCCGTCCGCGGGTGGCTGGTCGTCCAGCCTAGCCGAAACGCCCGGTGATGTAGTCCTCGGTGCGCTTGTCGGTCGGGCTGGTGAATATCTCGGACGTCCTGCTGTACTCAACCAAGACCGCAGGCTCCCCAGCGACCTCCTGAAGGAAGAACGCCGTGAAGTCGCTCACGCGTGCGGCCTGCTGCATGTTGTGCGTGACGATGACGATGGTGACCTGGTCCTTGATCTCGGCCATGAGATCCTCGATGCGCTGAACGCTCGTCGGGTCGATTGCCGAGCACGGCTCGTCCATGAGGATCACCTCGGGCTGTACTGACAGCACGCGGGCGATGCACAGTCGCTGCTGCTGCCCGCCTGAGAGCGCGAGGCCGTTCCTGCCGAGGATATCGCGTGTCTCCTTCCACAGGTTCGCGCGCTTCAGCGACTCCTCGACGATCTCGTCGAGTTGCGCCTTGCGCTTGATGCCTTGCAGCCGAGGACCGTACGCCACGTTGTCGTAGATCGACATCGGGAACGGGTTGGGCTGCTGGAAGATCATCCCAACTCGGCGGCGGATGTCGACGGGATCAACGCCGGGGGCATAGATGTCGTCGCCGTCGAGCGTGACGAGACCCTCGATCCTCGTGCCAGGGATGAGGTCGTTCATGCGGTTCAGGCACCGCAGCACGGTCGACTTGCCGCACCCCGAGGGGCCGATGAACGCGGTGACCGCGTGTTCCTTGACAGAGACGGTCACGTCCTTGAGCGCGTTGAAGTCCCCGTACCAGAAATCGAGGTCCTTGATACCGATCTTGTCGCCACCGCCAACAGCGGGATGCGCGTGATGCTGGTGCTGCTCGAGCATGGTCACACCTTCCGATAACGCTTGAGGACCCACCTCGCGGTGAGGTTGAAGGCCAGGATGAGGATCATCAGAACGAGGGCCGTCCCGTAGGCGGCGGGCAGGTTGATGCCCTCCATGGCCAGACGATAGAGATGCACGGTCATGCCGACGCCACCGTCCAGCGGGGACTTCGCCTGGTTGATCGAGTCACCCATGGTGTAGATGACGACGGCGGTCTCCCCCACCGCGCGTCCAGTGGCGAGGATGATGCCGGTGATGATCCGAGGAGCGGCCGCCGGCAACACCGCGCGAGACACGGTCTGCCACTTCGTCGCGCCCATACCGTAGCTGCCCCACCGGATGTAGCGGGGCACCGCACGGATCGACTCCTCTGTCGTGCGCATGATGATCGGCAGCATCAGGAAGCTCAGCGCAAGAGCCGCCGACAGCATCGAGAAACCGAATCCCATTGCTTCGACGAACAGCGCGAAGCCGAACAGCCCGAGCACGATAGACGGCACCGACGCGAGCGAGTCGGCCGCGAACCGGATGGTGTCGACTGTCTTGCCCTGCTTGGCGTACTCGGCGAGATACACGGCTGCAAGGACCGCGATCGGGGTGGCGATGAGCATCGCGAGTGCAGTGACATAGAGCGTGTTTGTGATCGTCGGCCAGATGCCGCCCTCGTAGTTGATGCCCTGGGGCCACGTGAAGATGAACGCCACGGAGAGCGACTTGATGCCGTTGACGAACACGTACCCGATGATCGAGAACAGAATGACCACCGTGGAGATGGCGGCCCCCCAGAGCAGACCGAGTGCGAGGTTGTTGGCCCTTCGACGGTTCATCGGCTACCTCGCATCGATGTCCGAGCCGAGCCGCGAGATGAGCCGCACCGCAGCGACTAGGGCCATCGAGAACGCGAACAGCACCGCAGCCATGCCGAAGAGCGCGGAGCGGTGCAACGAGGTCGCGTAAGGCATGTCCATGACGATCTGGGTCGTGAGCGTCGCCATGGGCTTCGTGAGGCCGGCGGGCACGACGGGGGCGTTGCCGACGACCATGAGCACCGCCATCGTCTCGCCGATGGCGCGTCCCATCCCAAGGATGATCGCGTCGATGATCCCGATCTTGGCAGCGGGAATCAGCACCTTGTAGATCGTCTGCCACGTCGTCGCGCCCATCGCGTAGCTGGCTTCGCGGATGCCTCCGGGGATCGATCGCAGGGCGTCCTCGGACAGCGCAGCGATGGTCGGGACGATCATGATCGCGAGAATGATCCACGCGGTGACCGCACCGAACCCGAGCCCCCCGCTCAAGTCGGCGATGATGGGTCGCAGCATCACGATGCCGAAGAAGCCGTACACCACCGACGGGATGCCGGCGAGAAGCTCGACCGCCGGCCGAACAACGCCCCGAACCCTCGGCGACGCGATCTCCGACAGGAACACGGCGGTGCCGACAGCGAGCGGCGTTCCCAGCAAGAGCGCGCCGACGGTAACGATGATCGAGCCGGTGAGCAGCGCAAGGATGCCGTATTGGTTGGCGGAAGGTGCCCAAACCCAGCTGCCGAGGAACCCCTTCAAGCCGACGTCGGTAAGAACGGGCAGCGCTCTCCATCCGACGAACAAGAAGATGAGCGCCACGCCCACGACCGCAACGCACGCGCACGCGAAGAATAGCGCGGCAAGTGTCCACTCCTTGGCCACCGTGCGGCGCGAAACGAGCTGGAGCTGAGACTGTTCGTCGCTCATGCGCGCTCGCCCCCCTGCCCCATCATTCCGACGACTCCTTCACCGAGTCGATAGGCAGGAAACCCGCATCCACGACCACGGTCCTTTGGATCTCGGGCGACAGCACGTAGTCGGTGTACTCCTTGGCCAAGCCCGACGGCGGACCCTTCGTGAAGAAGTGCAGGGTGCGCCCGATGGGGTACTCGCCGGAGGCGATCGTGACCGGAGTCGGAATGACACCGTCAACCCAAATCGCCCTCACGTCCCGTGTCGCGAACTTGGGCTTGACGAACCCGAGCGAGATGTAGCCAACCGCGCCGGGCGATCGGCTGACCACGTCACGCACCTGGCCGGTGCCGGGAAGCACGGCCGCGGCCCGGTCGAAGGGGACGTCTCCCATCACCAGCTTCTTGAACGCCTCGCGCGTGCCTGATGCCTCATCGCGATTGACGAGGTCGATTGGCAGGTTCGGCCCGCCGACCTCGACCCAGTTGGTCACCCTGCCTGCGAAGATCGCCTGAAGCTGATCGGTAGTGAGATTGCCGATCGGATTCGTCGGGTTGACGATGACGGCGATGCCGTCGAAGGCGATCGGCGTGTCGACGAGCCCGAGGTTCTTCTCCTCGTCCTTCAGATCTCGAGACGAGGTGCCGATCTGCGCAGTCCCCGCGGCAACCGCCTCTATGCCCGCCGAGGACCCGACCCCCGAGACTTGCACCTGGCTTTCGGGGTGCTCCTTCTCGAAGTCCTCTCTCGCAATCTCGGCGATCGGCAGGACGGTGGTCGACCCCGTCACCACGACGGTGTTCGCCCGACGCTCGGCCGAAGAGCAGCCGCACACCGCACCCGTCACGAGCGCAGCAGACACGACGAGCGCGACGACTCGGGGAATCCGGCTGAGGGCCATCGGCATCGGAAGGCTACCCCAGGATGACCGAAAGGGCAGCGTGGCGGCCGGTGACACCGGACGACGCACGATACGAGAAGAACCAATCGGTCGCCTCGACGGTGCATATGCCGAGACGGCAGATGTTCTCCACAGGCACCCCTGACGACGAAAGGTCCTCGGACACAACAGCGCCGAGATCCAAGTGCCCTGCCTCGGCCTCGCAGACTGTATCAAATCTCTGTGCAAAGCTCGTAACAAGTTCGTTAGCTACCGGATAGTCCGCGGGGCAGATGTGAGGCCCCAGGTAGGCGAGCAGGCACGCGGGCTGCGACCCCGCCGACACAAGGTCCGCAACCGCCTTGCTCGGCAGCCGCTCGAGCGCTCCCCGCCATCCGGCATGGACCACCGCGACCCTGCGAGCTTCAGGGTCGACGATGACGACGGGCACGCAGTCGGCATACAGCAGCATGAGCGGAACCGCAGGGGTGTCGCTCAGCAGCGCGTCCGTCTCCGGCACGGCCTGCGCGCCGTGCTCGACCCGCGCTCCCCTTCCTGCATCGGCCTCCCTCACCCATGCGATCCGATCTCCGTGAACCTGCTCGGCGGTCACGAGCCTGCGCGCGAGCTCCCCGATGCCGAGCGCGTCGAACAACCGGCGCCTGTTCTCGTTCACGCCCGAAGGTACGTCACCCACATGCCCCGCGAGATTCAGGCTGCCGTAGGGCGGGGAACTCACTCCCCCGCTGCGCCCGGAGAAGACGACCAGAATGCCGCGTTCCTCCTTCAGGGCCGTGTCCTCGAACCAGCGGAGTCCTCGATTCGTGCAGTCGGTCAGAAAGGGCACCATCGGTCGGGTATCACCTCGGACAGCAATGGGTACTGGGAACAGAGTGGGCAAGAGCCAAGTCCGCCGCACTTGCAGTATGGTCGCACTAGAAGGCATCACCGACGAGGGAGGTCAGTATGGGCGTGGATATCTCACGCGCGTTCAAGGCACCGTTCGAGGACCCGGACTGGGTGAAGAAGACGCTGCTGGGATGGCTGTGGTTCCTCTTGTTCTTCACCATCCCGGCGGTATATGGCGCGATGATCGAGTACGTCCAGCGAGTCTCGCGAGGTGATAACCGGCTACCCGAGTGGGATGACTTCGGGGGCAAGTGGGTGAAGGGCCTCATGGTCTTCGTGGCCGGGTTCATCTACTTCCTGCCGGTGGTCGTCCTCGGCGCAATCCTGGTCGTGCCGCTCGCGCTCAGCGCTCAGACGAACGCAGAGGGCCTTACAGGGCTCCTCGCCGGAGGCATGTGCCTGTTCTGGGTCGTGGCCGCCGCGTACAGCATCGCCGTCTCGATCCTCTTCTACGCAGCGATCGTGAACTACGCGATGAAGGGGCACTTCGGAGCATTCTTCGAAGTCAGCGAGATCCTCGCGAAGGTCAAGGTGCCCGGCTACTGGATGGCGTGGCTGTTCACGATCGTCATTTCGATCGCCGCCTCCGCCATCACGAGCGTGCTGACCGCGACCTACATTGGCGGCATTCTCGTCGGTGCAGTCGTCTACCTCGAGTCGATGATGATTGCGCACCTGTTCGGCCAGTGGGCCACGGACGCGTACGGTGTCTCGCCGGCGTATGCGGCTCCCGCAGGCTACCCGCCGATGCCTCCCGC
>CAYHCN010000009.1:0-2436 GCA_964354945.1 uncultured Eubacteriales bacterium | reverse complement strand
CCGCCGATGCCTCCCGCGCCGGCCCAGCCCGCGATGCCAGCGCCGACTGCTCCCGTCGCGGCTCCGCCAGTCGTGCCAGCCACTGCCGCTCCACCTGTGGCGCCGCCCGCTCCACCTGTGGTACCGCCGGCTCCGGACGTCCCCACGGCACCTGTCCCGGCCGAAGCGGCTCCGGCAGCGCCGCCCGCGGCCGCACCTGCGCCCGTCGCGCCGGCCGCACCTCCCGCAGCCGCACCTTCAGCCGCTCCCGAGTCGCCGGCGCCTCCGGCTCCCTCACCGACCGAGATCGACAGGCCGGCTGACGACTCACCCACCTCGTAGAAAAGGAGGACCCTGTGGCGACGAGGTCCCGCCGTCGTCGCCACAGGGTCCAAACTCGGGACTCGAACGTGCGGTGCCGGGACCTAGCGGAGCGGCCCGGGACGGAGGCCGAACCGCCCCCCGCCTACCCACAGAGCACAGAGGGGCCCTGGGGAAGGTTCCTCGTGGCGACGGGGCTCCGCCGTCGTCGCCACAGGCTCCAGACAGGGACCCGCGCTGTGCTTGAAACGGTGCATCGCGTTCTGAGCTTGTATGGCGAGCATCGCGATCCGTACTTCATGACTCATCGTCCTCGCCTCCCCTGGCAGCTTGGACTCCTACAGCCCATGATCGACTCGATCATGTCCGCGCAGCACGGACTGGTGCGCGCGGGCGTCTACACCGTTCTGCGACGCAGGAACGCCGGGATGTCGAGCTCGTCCTCGGCGATGGGCTCGAACTGCGGCACGGACATGCCTTCTTCCTCGCCGGCCGCGCCGAACTCCATGGTCTCCTGTTTGCGGCGACCGTCGAAGCCGGTCGCGATCACAGTCACGCGAATCGTGTCCATCATCGAATCGTCGATGACCGCGCCGAAGATGATGTTCGCTTCCGGCGAAGCAGCCGTCTGAACGACTTCCGCGGCCTCGTTGACCTCGAAAAGACCGAGGTCGCTTCCGCCGGAGATCGACAGCAGCACGCCCTGCGCGCCCTGGATGCTCGATTCGAGCAGCGGACTCGAGATGGCCGCCTTCGCGGCGTCGTGCGCGCGGTTGTCGCCGGACGCCAGGCCGATGCCCATGAGCGCCGATCCCGCATCCTCCATGATCGTGCGGACGTCCGCGAAGTCCAGGTTGATCAGACCGGGCACCGTGATGAGGTCGGTGATTCCCTGGGTGCCCTGACGCAGGATGTCGTCGGCGATACGGAAGGCGTCGAGGATCGACGTCTTCTTCTCGGCGACCTGGAGCAGTCGATCGTTCGGGATGACGATGAGCGTGTCGACCATTTCGCGCAGCTGCTTGATGCCATCCTCAGCCTGAAGCGCGCGCTTGCGGCCTTCGAACGAGAACGGCCGCGTGACGACCGCGACCGTGAGTGCACCGATCTCGTTCTTCGCGATGTCCGCGATGACCGGCGCCGCACCGGTTCCGGTGCCGCCGCCCTCGCCCGCCGTGATGAACACCATGTCGGCGCCCTGAAGCGCCTCCTTGATCTCAGAGCGGTTCTCCTCGGCAGCCTGGACACCGACGTCCGGGTCAGCGCCAGCGCCGAGTCCCTTCGTGAGGTTCACCCCTACGTGGACCTTGTAGTCTGCGTCGCTCATCAGCAGCGCCTGCGCGTCGGTGTTCACCGCGATGAACTCGACGCCCTTCACCCCGGCCTCGACCATCCGGTTGACGGCATTCGTGCCGCCGCCCCCCACACCCAGGACTTTGATCACAGCCAGGTAGTTCGCGCCTGTCTCGAGCATTGCGCCTCCCCTTGAGTGACGGGAGCTTTCTTCCCACTCCCTCGAAGAACTCTCACCCTCAACTTTAGCGTTAGTCCGACCGTGGAACACTCAATCTTTGCATAAAGCTTACCCTGTCGCAAGAGATTTTTCCTGAGAGTCCGGAGACGGCCGCGCGTGGGCAGTCAAACGCCACCCCTGAGCAGGCAGCACGCAGCCTGGACTATGGCTGCTCGAGACCTCGCCACGTGGGCCGATCGGGAGTCCTCACGTTGATGTAGACGATCTTCCCCTTCTGCTGGGCGAGGATCGCGCGCACGACGGCGTCCTTCTTCTTCATCTCCGTTGCCGGCCCGACGAAGATCTGGATGCCGTTCTTCGTCACCAGCGCGGTCTTCTCCACCGAGGGCGCCGAGGCGAACCTGACCAGCGCACTGAGTTCTGGGCTTAGCTGTCGCAGGACCGCCAGAGCATTCGATACCTCTTCCGACCCGACGGGCTTGCCCACCGTGGGCGTGAGCCCTTCAACGTCGGTCACGACGGGCAGGGTGAGCGTGTCGCTCTTGCTCCTCGGCTTGAGCCATGTACCGTCGGTGGAGGCCAGCCACGACACCCGCTTCGAGAGTGCCACCCAAGCCCCGGGCTTCCGCTCGGTGACCCGAATGACCAGCGTATGGGGGAAG